>JBHYFA010000109.1:0-8074 GCA_051859825.1 Schleiferiaceae bacterium | reverse complement strand
CGAACGCAATCGAAAACCACTACCACGCCCAGACAACCGACAACCGACAACCGACAACCGACCGATCTAAACCATCCTATAAAATCTGGCTAGGGAATAAAGTGTGAGAGCAAGGCACGCGAAGGAGGCAAAAGCAGGGAGTGTACAATAAGTACAT
The DNA here is from genome assembly GCA_051859825.1 of Schleiferiaceae bacterium. Lineage (GTDB taxonomy): Bacteria > Bacteroidota > Bacteroidia > Flavobacteriales > Schleiferiaceae > CSBr16-58. The sequence goes on along the minus strand of JBHYFA010000109.1, from coordinate 7,917 downwards.
GACCTGTTTTGCCGATGAGCGTAACGCAGCTATCGCGCTTTATTCACAGCCAGAGGGGAGGACCTGCAAAGCAAACCCATGAATCCCTCCTGCGTCGGGATTTGGGTTATTTTTTTGGCGTGAAAACTCAAAAGCTGGGGCTTTTGGTTTTTTGGGATTATTTACATGATCCCTGGGGGAGGTCCTGCAAAGCAAACCCCAAAATCCCTCCTGCGTCGGGATTTGGGTTTTTTCGTTCAGCAAAAAAATTCAAAAGCTAAGGCTTTTGTTTTTTTGCTGAACGAAAAAACCCCAAAAGCTTTCAGCTTTTGGGGTTTGCTTTGCGGAGGGAGAGGGATTCGAACCCCCGGACCTGTTACAGTCAACGGTTTTCAAGACCGCCGCATTCGACCGCTCTGCCATCCCTCCTTAACGGGGCGCAAAAATACAATGAAGTTTGATTCGTGCAAGGCTTTTTTACCTTCAATTAGAAAAAATATGCGTATGGAAATAATCCACTTTTTTACCGTATATTAGTGCTTGTAAATTTTAGTACGATGAAGAAGTGGATTTTTAGCATTATAACATTATCATTCAGCTTTTTACAAGCTAGTCAGCTCGATATGCGGGTGTCTTACGGACGCTACTTCCCCTCCCCTGAACAGTCGGTTTTGGAAACCTACTTCGTTTTCCTAGGCTCCTCGCTCAACCTCCAACCCAACGAAGATGGTCTGCCCCAAGGTGCCGTCCGCGTGGAAATGGGCTTCTACCAAAAGGATAGTCTCACCGGTATGCACACCTTCCTCATCCGCACCCCCGCAGGTGGCGATTTCAACCAGTATTTTACCCACACCGAAAGAATGGGCATCGAACCGGGAATCTACGAACTCAACATCATTATCACCGATCACAACAACGAAAAGGAAACGCACAACTTCTCCATTAATATAAATCTTGAAGGTCCGGAAAAAGCGGGTCTCTCCGACCTAAACATCCTAGCAAGCATCGATAAAGCCCAAAGCAATTCTCCCACCTCTCGCGCCGGATACGAACTCACCCCCTACGTACCTAAACGAACCTACACCTTCGGCGACGATGCCCCTAAATTCCAGTTCTATACCGAACTCTACAACCGCACCACCGCAGAAGATACCATCTACCCTTTTATGGTGAAGTACTATATCGAAAAAGCCGAAACGCCCGGTCCACTGCCACGACTGGCCGGCTTCACCCGCATCGATAGAGAAACGGAAATCACCCCCATCATCAAAGGTTTTGATCTGACCGACCTGCCCTCCGGCGACTACTATTTCGTAATCGAACTCATTTCACAAAAAAATAAAATCATGGACTCCCAATCGGTGTACTTCCAAAGAGTGAACCCCGCCACGGAACAACCAATGGTGTTCGACGAATTTTCTAGTCCGGATATCTCCCAACAACTCGCAGGCACATTCGTGGAAATGTAGGTCAATGAATATTACATCGTGGATTTTGTTGACTTCCTCCACCCTATCGCGGATTTCAACGAACGCCGCGCCATCGAACAACTTACCGAAGAAGGCAATAAAGACAAACTCAAACTCTTTTTCTACACTTTCTGGACCAAGAAAAATCCGCTGGAAGCCTACGAGCAATGGCTGGATTACTACGCCGAAGTGCGCCACGTGAACAAACTCTACGGCATGCGTGTGATGCCGGGATACCAGTCAGACCGGGGACGAATCTACCTTCAGTACGGTCCACCAACCCTCGTGGAAGACCGTCGCTTTGAAACGGGCACCTACCCATTCGAGATTTGGCAGTACGACCAACTTAAATCCAATTCTACCCGCGATCAGGTGGACAGAATTTTCGTGTTTGTTGACCGCGAAGTAAACACCAACCGCTACCGTCTGGTACACAGTACCGCGCAGGGCGAGCGATTCAACGAATTTTGGGTGCGCGAACTCACCCCAGGAAACCAAATGGGTGAAATGTTTGAAAATGAAGACATGATGCAGCGAAGAAATGAGATGCAAAGACGCGGCGACTGGGGAAGTAGAGCCATCGATAACATGATTATTAATCCTAGCTCGATGGGAAGATACGGACGATGGTAAAAATGAATTGGTGGGCGCCCTTCGTATATCTCCTTAGCCTACTCCCCGTTTGGATTCTCCATCTATTATCATCCTTCGTCGCCTGGCTGCTTTATCGGGTTATTGGCTATCGAAAAAAGGTCGTGCACGATAATCTTCATCGGGCTTTTCCGGAATTTTCCCCCGCCGAAATCAAAAAAACCGCCCGCGACTTCTACCTCAACCTCACCGACGTGATGATTGAGTTCATCAAGGGTTTGAGCATTTCGGAAAAAGATCTACGCAAAAGAGTGGTTCTGAAAAATCCGGAAATTTTCCAAAATTTTCAGCAAAAAAATCAGGGTACCATGGTGGTGATGGGCCACTATACCAATTTTGAATGGGTAGCTCTCGCCATGCCACTGCTCGTGCCCCAAACATGCTTCGCGGTGTATGGACGTATAAAAAATCCTAAAGTAAATCAATGGGTGGTCAACCTCCGCGAGCGTTTTGGCCTGAAACTCTTCGCTATGAAAGACACTTACGATTTTATGCTCAATAATCCTACACCTGCCCCACTCTACCTTTTCATGGCCGACCAAGCACCACATAAGGGAAAGATAAAATACCGTGCACCCTTTTTCTCCATCCCCACCCCTACCCATCTCGGGGCGGAAAATTTAGCCAAAAAATGCAACCTCAACGTGGTATTCATCCATGTGAGACGAGAGAAGAGAGGCTACTACAGTATTGAAGCGGAAATCATCTCTACCGATGCACAAAAGGAAAATCCTTACCATATCACTAATACCCACGTAGCGGCTTTGGAAAAACTCATTCGTGAGAAACCTGCGCACTGGTTATGGTCACACAAACGCTGGAAAAATCTCTAATATGCACACAGCCATAGTTGTTCTCAATTACAACGGTAGCGCCCTGCTCAAGCAATACCTCCCCTCGGTAGTGCAGTACGCCGACGACGCCGAGGTTTGGGTCATCGACAACGCCTCAACCGATGATTCGGTGGATGTATTGAAAAACGACTTCCCCCAAGTAAAAATCGTGGTGAACGAAAAAAACACCGGTTACGCCGGAGGCTATAATGATGGTTTGGAAAAAATCTGCGCCGATCTGTATTTGCTGATCAATTCGGATATTGAGGTCACGGAAAACTGGTTGACTCCCATCAAAGAGGCATTTGCAAAAAATGAAAAACTCGGAGCGGCGCAACCTGCTATTCTCTCCTACAAGGAAAAACACAAGTACGAATACGCGGGTGCAGCGGGCGGATTCATCGATGCCTACGGATATCCCTTCTGTAGAGGTCGGGTTTTCGATACGGTGGAAGAAATTAAACCGGCTTACCAGGAAAACATCAACTGCTTCTGGGCTTCGGGGGCGTGTTTGGCCGTGCGTGCATCGGTGTTTCACCAAATGGGCGGATTTTATTCGGAGTATTTCGCCCACATGGAGGAGATCGACCTTTGCTGGCGCATTCAAAGTGCGGGCTACCAAGTGCAGTGCATCGCCAAATCGCAGGTATATCACCTCGGCGGCGGCACCCTCACCTACCAAAGCAGTAAGAAAGTCTATCTCAATTTTCGCAACAACCTGATTATGATGGGCCGACTCCTTCCGAGTTCGCAGCGACTCCCTACCCTATTCACCCGTATGGTGCTCGACGGCATTTCGGCCTTGCGCTTTTTATTAACAGGAAAAATCGCCTTCTTCGGTGCCATCTTCAACGCCCATATCGACTTTTATCGTCATTGGGGAAAAATAAACGACTTCCGAAAAAGTCATAATGCGAAGTTTAAGCAGCTAGAAGGGGTATATCCTGAATCTGTGGTGTATGCCTATTTTCTGAAAAACAAAAAACGATTTTCAGAAATCATACCCGCGCATTCGCAGGCAGGCGATGATGCCTAGAACGTAGCTATCGGGCCCAAAACCGAAAATCACTCCCGAACAAACCGGACTCAAAAGCGAAGTATGGCGAAAGGACTCCCTACCCGAGATATTGCTCAGATGCACCTCCACCACCGGAATATCGGTGATTTCGATGGCGTCGCGCAGGGCAACACTGCTGTGGGTAAAGCCCCCGGCATTGATAACGATGGCGTCGGCCTCGGTTTGCTGAATCGCATCGATAAGTTCGCCCTCGTGGTTCGACTGCAAAAAGTCGAGCTCGTGATTGGGAAAGCGATTGCGGCAGAGGGTTTCGATTTCCGCCAGACTCAATTCCCCGTAATGCTCGGGATTGCGATGCCCCAACAAATTCAGATTGGGTCCACTTAGAATTAGTATATTAGCCATGCGTCAAAAATACAGCGAAAGAGATATTCATCCTAGCAGCAAACGAGAATAAATTACTATGTGGAAACAGTGGATTCGGGATTTTCTTCGTTATCTAAAACTCGAAAGGGGTTTGTCGGCCAACACCCTCGCGGCCTATCGCAGGGATGTGGAGAAGTTGGCGCTATGGGCGGAGGAGAACGGCATTTCCCCGGATAAAATTTCCACCGGTGATTTGCGGAATTTTCTGCAAAGCATTTCGTCTTCTCTCACTGCTCGCTCCCAAGCCCGCGTGGTTTCGGGTATTCGCACTTTTTTCACTTATTTGCTGGAAGACAATTACCGCAAAGATCATCCGGCGGAAATGCTGAGTTTGCCGCGCTTGGGCACTTACCTCCCCGACGTTTTGAGCATTTCCGAAATCGACAAAATCATCGCTGTAATCGACCGGAGTAAGCCCGAGGGGGAGCGCAATTTGGCCATCATCGAAACCATGTACGCCTGTGGTTTGCGCGTGAGTGAACTGGTGGGTTTACACCTTTCCGACCTGCATTTCGACCGCAATTTCATCCGTGTCCGCGGGAAGGGCAACAAGGAGCGCCTCGTTCCCATTCATCCCAATGCGCAAAAATTGGTGCAAAGCTACATCAAGCACATCCGCAATCACATGGATATCGACCCCAAGTGTACCGACATCGTTTTCCTAAACCGTCGGGGAAAATCACTATCCCGACAGATGATTTTCATTATGCTCAAAGATTTAGCGGAGCGGGCGGGCATTCAAAAAAACATCTCTCCCCATACCCTACGGCATTCCTTCGCCACCCATCTCGTACAGGGCGGCGCCGACCTTCGCGTAGTGCAAGAACTCCTAGGCCACGAAAGCATCCTAACCACGGAAATTTATAGCCATTTAGATCAGGGGGATTTACGAAAGACGATATTGAAGTTTCATCCACGGGGGTGAGTTATGGGTGATGGGTGTACTAAGGTTCGCATCAACGCCAATAAATTGTTGAGTCGTTGAGTCGTTGAGTCGTTTAGCTGACTTAGCTAATATCGCCTCGAAGCGTACGCATCAACGAATAAACGTATCAACGACTAAACGCCTAAACGACTCAACAACTAAACAGTTGACTATTTCACAATAAATGATCGTATGACATTACCACTCCCACTCCTCAATCGCAGTTTATACATTCCTGCTGCGAGGTGTGCGACGTCAAACATCTGTTCAAATTCACCTTGATGGTTGGTAAAATACCGATTTAACACCACTCTACCGCTCAGATCAATGATTTCTATCTGAACATCTGCCTTTTCTTCCTGGGAAAAAATTAATGTGAAATTACCTTGGTTGGGATTGGGGAAAATGCGCAGATCCGTCAATTCGCCGAAGCCTTGTACGGAAATGTTATCAGCCCACACATTTTCACAATAAACATCAACGGCACATTCACTGTAGGCTGTTAGGCAAACTTGAAAACTATCGGTTTGGGGAAATTGAAAGCTTACATTATTGCCGGTAGCTGTTCCCAATCCGGCGAAATCCCACCTCACGGAATCGGCGTGGGCACTGGTATTTTGAAATTCCACTGTATGACTGATGGTACTCCAAGTGAAGTCGGCCTCGGCAGATAAAAGCTCGTTAAACACCACCTCGGTACGGATATCTGAACACACATCATTTTCATAATGAATGGTTCCGTTCCAAATTCGAGGAGCTGTACCCACAAAAGGACTACACAATCCGGTACCCGCCATCAGTGTCATTTCGTTATTGCTAAAGGTATCGGTACCCACCGTGTAAATGGCATTGTACTGCATGTAAATTCCGTAAGTAATACCGGTATCCAAACTGAGAACATTAGGTAAATTATAGCGAATGGGTGTTAGAACATTAACCTGCGCAATGGTATCCATGACCACCAAGTTCCAATCTGCCTGACTCACACCTTGATAACCTCCCTCTACAATCCATATAGCCACGGGAAAGTTGACTTGATTAACACGGGGAACGATGGTAAATCCGGTGATGTTTAAGGGCGTATTGAGTTCCAAATCGAACATATTTCCCTGTTGGCAACCGGATCCGCCTTGAAACGTACTTGTGAGTGAATCTTGAATAATGAGATACTCTACGAAAACACTGCCTATCTGAGGTGCAACCACTAGTGTATCACTCACGCCAAGTGATGTCCCCCCCGTGGGCGAATCAAACCATTGGTAATCAAGAGAGGGAATATGCGGCGCGATAACGCTTACTGAAGTGTCTGACGAGCAATAATCTAAACCATTTACCAGGGGTTGAAAAGGTAGTATATGCAAACTATCCTTTTGGACACTGTCGTTATCCGGAATGGGATCGTTTGGTAACGAAAGATGCGCTTCTACATTAATGACGCCTCCGTTATACGAATTAATAAAGCCTACGGTAAAGGTATCGACTTCATTTTCCTGTAAATTCCCCGTGTAGGTGGAGTTCAATGTTTGGCTGATATCACCGGAAATCGTTGCCGAAACCGGAAGAGAAGTAATAGGGATATATCCATTATTGCGAATTTCAACTTTTATGGGCATCATGCTGTCTCCACAGGTAATATTCACCGGATAAACCAAACTCAAAAGCTCCGCATCGTGATCAAGGGGAATACAAATTTGCAGGGAATCCGACCACGGACTGTGTCCACCACTGGCACATTTTTCCCGCACATAAACGCACACACACTGATTCATGGGAATGTTGATGAGGTAATTAGAATTTGTGGTAACGATCGAGTCGAGATTCCCTTGTCCTTGTCCGGGCGTAAACCCACAGGTATCCCATTCTACCTCCCACTCGGTGATGCTGTTGTCGCTTTGCCAGCTCAACTCCACCCCTCCCGGAAAAAGTGTATCGATTGCCAAATCGAATATTCCTTGGCAGCTAAGTGGATTAAACTGGTAAACGCCGGGGTCGGGTGAAGTAGTTCGGGGATTTCCGTTCAGGTCGGCAGGCACATCAGCAAACACATTAGCTCCCATTTGGCTTATGGCAAAGGCGGTAGGATGTAGGTCAGCAAGAATATCTACGAATGCCGGATCAAAAAAGCGACTGTTGGAATCGAGACCTGAGGCTTGCCAATCGGAGAATGTTGGATATAAAGTCGAGCCAAATTGACCGAAATCCATGGAATTGATATGGGGCGAATAATACACATTATTATCCAAGACGAAATCGATGTTATTGGTATGGGCAACTTCCAAAATCCTATTTACCGAATTAGGACGGTCGAGATAAAAGATATTGTTTCTCATATCAAAATTCTCTTGAGGACCACTAAAGTAAGCCATTCTGGTAAGTGAGAATGAATTGGCAACAGAATCAGGCTGGTTGATGATTATGGTATTATGATAGAATTTCCAATGATGATTGCCTTGTCCATTGATGTTTACTGCGAAAACGCCACCGAGGTTGTGAACATTGTAAATTAGGTTGTTGGAAATAATGCTGGGATTGGTAGCGTTGCCAGTAGCATTATTTAGAGAAATACCATTAAAGGTTGCATTTCCTCCACTCAAGGCAGGATTATAAATGTCGTGC
>JBHYFA010000108.1:0-8148 GCA_051859825.1 Schleiferiaceae bacterium | reverse complement strand
CAACATTTGTACGACCATAACCGAGGGCTAGACCAACAGTGTTGTATGCTTGACCAGGTTGAATAAGCACAGGAACGTTTTCAACGACTACATCCCCGGCTTTTAGGGTAACCAAAGATCCGTCGAGTGCTCCATTAGAGCGGGTTTTATTCTTCAATCCTAACTCTTCCGCCTGAGCAGCAGAAATAGTTAGGTAATTATCCCAAGTTGTACGGGTAATCGGATCGGGGAATTCTTGCAACCAAGGGTTGTTTGATAAATTACCTGAACCCATACCGGTTTTAGTATAGAGTACTAACTCGATACCATCCGAAGGATTATTCACTTTTACAGAACCGGCAAGAGAAACTGCATCGATTTCTTGCTCGCGGACTACAGACTTATCCTTCTTGAAAAATCCATCATGCAAGCAGGTATCGAAGTTGGTCTTAGCAGACCATTTTTCACGTATAAAGCTTGCGTAATCATGATTTAATCCTGCACAGTGTAGTAGGCATGCTTGCCATTGACGAGTGTCAAAAAGTGGTCTGATGGTAGGCTGAGCAAAAGAATAGTGTCCAGTAAAAGGCTCACTATCGCTCCAACTTTCCAAAGCGTGGTTTGTTGCACCGACATAATTACAGAGAGAAGCTGTTTCATCATTTTTCTCGGAGAAAGAAACGCTGCAATCAACTTTTGAAAGCGCATCAGCAAATTTCTTTCCGGCTGCATGATGGTAAACAGGATTGGTTTGAGCCATGATAAGCACACCCACACGACCAGCTGCCATATCCTTCATTAAAGCATCAAAAGCTTTATCATCACCTTGGCGAAGGTTATTAGCAAGATTAGGGTTAATGGTCGTACCAATATTAGAAAGCATTTGGTTGATTCCGTATGCTAAAATCCAATTTGCTTCATCGTTACCGCCACAAACAACTAGTGAAGATCCTTGCGCACTGAGAAGATCCTTAGCAATTGCGTCGAGTTGTGCATCTATGCTGGTTGACTTCGCGGCTACGCTAGCATTACCAGTAGCTTTAGCAATACGATTGTATAAACCAGCTAGTATTACTCCGTATTCGGAAGCTTTTACTCTATAACGAATATCCGCATTTGATCCAGTTAGGCTCATATTGGCCTCAATCTGAATGTGACGGGACATGTCTTTCCCAGGCTTTCTACGACTGGCATAAGCTGTAGAAACTCCTTGTCCAATCCAATCTCCTAAGAAATCAGCCCCCACTGAAATAACACGTGAGGCTTTTGTAAAATCGAAATAAGGGAATGCTCTATTACCAAATACTTTTGCCGAAGCATCCAAAGCATTGCTGTACGAAACAGCATCAATTGCAACATGACTGGCATTTTCGTATTTATCAGCGAAAGCTTTAAAAGCACGTTTTGACGATGGGCTGTTAATTGAGCTAGTCAAAACTACAATGCGCTTACCGGAAGCGTTAGCTTTATCAAGGGCAGACATCAAATCCTTGTCGAATGTTGACCAAGAAGTAGGCTCACCGTTTTTCAGAGGCGCTTGTAAACGAGTTGCATCATAAAGGTTGAGCACGCTAGCTTGTACACGAGCATTTACGTTACCTACGTAAGGAGCATCGTAGTTAGGGTCAAGCTTGATGGGACGACCTTCTCTGGTTTTAACAAGAACGCTGGCGAAATCATAACCATCATCGTAAGAAGATGCATAGTAATTTGCAATACCAGGAACAAGACTATCTGGAGCTACAACGTATGGAATAGACTCAACAACTGGAGCCTCACAAGCAGCGAGAGTTGCAGCTGCGGTTGAGAAACCTAAAAACTTTAGGAAATCTCTACGCGAAGTATTCGAGCCATTTTGTTCTTGCTGAGATAAAAATTCATCAACAGGTATTTCTGTTGGAAATTCATTCTGCTTAAGAGAATCTACTACATTGGGGTTTTCTAACTCCTCAATACCCTTCCAATAGGTTTTTTCTGATGCCATATCTAAAGTGATGGGGTTATTAATAGTGACACTTACCACATTCGAGACCACCGATCATATCGACCGTAATTTTACCGTCTCCATGCTTGGCTTTCAACTTCTCGTGCATTTCTTCGTAGTAGCCGTTATTCTTAACGTCAACTTCAGTTTCACGATGGCAATTGATACACCAACCCATGGTCAATGGAGAATATTGATAAACTTCCTCCATTTCTTGAACCGGACCATGACAAGTTTGACACTCGATGTTTCCGGCATTTACGTGCTGGGCATGGTTGAAGTAAGCCAAATCGGGCAGGTTGTGGATACGCACCCACTTTACAGGCTTTTGTTCATAGCCCTCGATATACTGGCTGGTTTCGCGATCAAAACCAACAGCAGCGTAAATTTTATCTATTTCTTTCTCTCCGTACTTAGGCCCTTCCTGTACGTACATATGGCAGTTCATACATACGTTTACAGAAGGAATATTTGAATGCTTACCTTTCTCTGCACCATAGTGGCAGTATTGGCAATCAATTTGGTTTTCTCCAGCGTGTAATGCGTGCGAGAAAGCGATAGGTTGTTCGGGCATATAACCTTGTTCAACGCCAACACCCATTAATCCCCAATACAATTCTTTCAAAAGGAAAACAGCAACTACTACAGTGAAAACAGAAATCACTTTACGGTTTTTAACCGCCATACGAGTGAAAGCCGTTGAATCTTCTAATAATGTTGAAGTAGGCTCACCTTTGATAACCTTCAAGGTATTTTTTACTTTAACCAAAATTGCGATTAAAGCAACTAAAAATGCAGCCAAGCCAAGAATAACCCAAAGGTTTAATCCTCCATCGGAAGAACCACCACCAGCGGCAGATCCACCACCGTCGGCAACAGCTACGTCGGTTTTCCTTTGGTCGCCCTGAATCGTGTAAGCAACGATATCCATGATATCCTGATCACTTAAGGCTGGGAAAGCCGGCATGATGGCTCCGTTATACTCTTCAAAAATGGCAATAGCATCACGGTCACCAGATGCGCGCAATTCCGCATTGTTTCTAGTCCATGCTATAATCCAATCCATTGATCTACGGTCGGCAATATCACCCAAAGCGGGACCAACCATCTTACGATCAAGCTTGTGACATGCGCCACACTGACCATTAAAAATCTTCTTACCATTAACTGGATCTCCAGGTAATTCAGCCTCGTCTTGAGCAGTCAAGCTAACTGAAAAAGAAACAAATACCGAGAGCAAAAAGTAGAAAAGGCGATGCTTATTCATTGAAAATGTCTCTAAAATTATTAAATGTAACAACTGCACATTCGTTTATTGGTCGGCAAATTTATGACACAAATCATCTTCTCATCATATAGCTTTAGCGACTAAATTTCAATTTAAAATGTTTCTAAATAACTTTAGGTAAGTAAAAATTCTATACGGCATTTTTTTTGTCATCCCGAAAATTATTAAAGATTATGAACGACCTTTGTATCAGCAATTGAGCGTGTTTTTTTTCTTGATTTTAATTTTGCAAAAAACGCTCAGTCAAAACCCCACAGAATTATGCGTACATTTTATTTAGCAATTTTTTTAGCATTGTCAATGAGCATTTATGCCCAAAACGAAACACGCGAAGCTGCTCCAAGGATAGCAAGTGAATCATTTGAGACCTTGTTAGAGGCGTATAAAGACGCCGAAGTTGAAAATATCAAAGGCTATCGGATTCAAATTTTCAATGGAAATAGAAGAGATGCTGAGAATCGACGTTCAGAATTCATTCGTGCCTTTCCTAAAACCAAAGCTTACTTAACCTACGACGCTCCAGAATACATTGTACAAGTAGGTGATTTTGCCGATTACTTTAATGCACAGTCTAAGGCGCTCGAACTAAGAAGGAGTTTTGTGAGTGCGTTCGTAGTGGAGGCCAAAATAAATCAACCTAGTTTTGAAGAGCAAAGAGTGTTGGAGAAATTTAATTTACTTCCGGAGAAAAAGAATGACTAAAACTTCTTTTCATAACATACACTCTTCTTGTGCGTGGACTCTACCCGTAATTAAATAGGCCTATCCAATTAAAAACATCGTTTCGTTAATAAAGGTATTGATAATACGATTTCTCAATTACGTTTACTTTAAAATCTTATGTGGATTATCAAAAAGCTTCATCCAATTGTATTGATAATAATTGCCACCTCACTGCAAGGGCAAACCCATGATTTGTGGTTTAGTGGTGGAATAAGACTGGATGCTCTTAGAGATCAAGGTTACAGTCCGCTTCGATATGATGGATTGGGAATTTCTGGTGCTATAGGCTACGAAAGAACAAAAGATAATAAGGAAGTGATTTGGCTACTTAGCTACAGTCACAGTAATCTTTCTAATCATTTTGGCCGATCAATGTCCGTTTCCTCAGTAGGTCTGATAAACCTCAACTTCTATCCCAGAAAAAACCAGTCAATTACTTGGGGGTGGGCAAATAATAATGGTTTTCAAAATCGATTTATTCAAGGCTTTGACAACTTTAACGGTCGCACCGATGTGTTTACAAGCTTTGGCCCTGCATCAAAAATCCAAAAAGATTTCAGTTTCAGATCACAAAAGTTTAGCGCGTTTGCAATTTCACAAATCCAGCTCATTGGATTTTATTTACCTTCAGGATATGTAGCGTCTTTACCTTCCGGATTTGGTTATGAACCCAACAATAGTTTGATGGGGTTTTGGGAATCCCTTTATTTGTTCTACCCCGGAGGTGCATATAACTTCGGAATCTGGCCTGCCTTAAAATGGCATCTATCCACAGGAAACAGTATTAGCTTGAATTACATTTATGAATACACCCGACTGAGTGGAGCTCAAATACACGAAAGAAGTACAGGAATGTGGCTTTTAAACTTTTCAATGCGATTAAAATGAAGTTGACACGGATTGCTCATTTAGGTTTATTGATACTCGCATGCTTTAGCATACTTACTTCATGCGAAAAACAACTCCTACGCTCTAATCACACATCCAAGCCTTCTGAAATATTTGAATTTCTTTGGAACGATATCCACAATCGCTACTCATATTTCGAGTTAAAGGATATAGATTGGCAAAAGCAAAAAACCATATTCGAATCGCGAATTGACAATGAAATGTCGGATGAAGACCTATTTGAAGTATTATCAGAAATGCTTTTTACATTAGAAGATGGACACGTAAATCTTACTAGTCCTTTTAATAGGAGTCGAAATTGGAATTGGTTTCAGGATTATCCACTAAATTATAATCAAGGCATAATTGATCAATACTATTTAGGTAGGGATTTTCACATTAGCGGCCCATTAAGGCACCAAATTATCGATAGCGTGCTATATATCAATTACCGAACATTTTCCGAACAACTACGACAGCAGGATATTAGGGCTATTTTGCAACGCGCAAAAAATCTCAAAGGAGTAATAATTGATGTCCGTAGTAATGGTGGAGGCGCACTCGACAATGCATTTAATTTAGCGGGAGCTTTTACTGAAGAGAGTTACACCTATGGTAAAGTAAGAATAAAAAATGGCCCTTGTAGCGATTGTTTTTCCTCTTGGACAGATTTACGCGTGCCAGCTAGTAATGAAGACTGGTTTGGCGGGAAAGTGTTGGTATTAACAAATAGAGCATCTTACAGTACAACAACGTATTTTGCGGAAATGATGCGTCGCAATCCTCGTGCAGTAATAATGGGTGATTCAACAGGCGGAGGCGGTGGCAGCCCGGCCTTTGGGGAACTAGCCAACGGCTGGATGTATAGATTTTCCTCAACCCAAGCTCTAACGTTGGATGAGGATCATTTTGAACTCGGGATTCCTGCTGATATTTTTGTGGAATTGCAAAAAGTGGATGAAGATCAAGGTATTGATACGATTATTGAAGAAGCATTAAAATACTTCCGATAAATAAAAAAGGGATGCAGTTGTTTCATCCCTTTTTTAAATTTTCCTATTATACTACCAATTTTTCAAATTGATTTTTCTAACGCGCTTGGCGACCTCTTGCCCACCATTACCATTAGAAAGAATAAACTTAACCTTCTCACCCGGTTGTAGTTCAGAGAACTCACAATTCTCCACATCGGTGTAGTGGAAGAAAAGATTGTTGTTGGGAAAGCGAATAAAGCCGAAACCGTCTTTTAGGGATAGTATTTCACTCTCCAGTTCATCACCTTCGATAGCGTTTAAATGCTTGGGGTTGTCTTCAACTTCTTCCGAGAATGCATTGGGTCCAGAAAAATTCGGTGATTCGTCATCGGAATCACTATCCCATTCTGGAAATTCATCGTCCATACGCTGACGGTGCTCAAAAGAAACGAAAACGTTTTCTGCATCACCTGACTCTATTACCTCATGCATGCGGATAGGATAGTTTGAACGCTCCATCAACTCGTATGATGCGCGTGTTTGCTTCTTTATCCCTTCATGATTTACATAATCAAAATCCCAAGAAATAACCATCACCTTTACGCCTAAAGCATTAAGCTTTCGCACTAATGGCACGTATTCTCCATCCGAGATTATAAGAGCAACCGTTGAGTATTTTCCGGCAACTGCCTGAGAATAAACTTCAAGTGCCAAAGTAATGTCAACACCTTTATCTTCTCTGCGACCAAAGGCATTGCGCATAGGTAAATAATGAGTGGTAACGCCCTCATGGGTAAGGATATCGTCGAAAAGACGATCATAATACAACTGATTACCTCGCTGACTAGCTTCATAAGCCGTGCTTCGTCCACGGAAGTAGTGTGCATCTACAATTTGACACATGCTAACGGGTAAGTCATTGCTTGCCGCAATTGTCTGCCGAAGATAATTATGCAAACCCGATACGCTGAGTCTTCTTCTCTTTTCGTGTGTGTAATAATAATAGTTGCTAACGTGATGGAAGTAATTACCATCATAAAAAACGCCGATTTTCTCCATTTTTACAATTTATATATGTGTAACTAAAATAAAACTCCTATTCGGTAAGAAACTGGCGACGCGAAGACCTCCTGGTTTCTGTAGTATAAAAGATCGTAATAAATTCCAACTGTTGTAACTAATCTACCCGCATTAGAAATAACCCCTCCTCCTATCAATAACTGCTGAAAGTTGAAGGTTGAGGTAGAATGGTCAATCCTTTGTGTACTTCGCCAAAAATCATATTCTAAAGCAGTAAAACCCTGAAAACCTAGTTCATCAACTAGAGGCAGATTAAAAAAATACATAGAAAATAATCCCGGCCCAAAGGACTGCAAGTTTAGGGAAGAAATTTGATTTCCTAAACGAACATTTTCTCTATATGATAAATAGGTAAAACTCGCACCCACAATAAGGGGATCTCGAAGTCTATAACCTAGCCTTGGAGTGAACATTAGAACAGAAGGATTACCAAAGCCTATTAATGCGTTTCCACCATAAACAAATTTATTCTGATTTTTATTGGAATCATCCGTTTGCTCAAGCTGCATATCATCCTCTTCCTCTACATACTGAGCAAAAGTCACTTGAATAGTCAATGTCATTAATAAAATCAGCTGAATAAAACGTATCATGTTGGTGAAACACTAAAAATTAAAATCTTGTTTATATAGTTGGTTAATCTATTGTAATTTTACCGCCAAATTTAGCTCCCAAAATTAATATGGATCGTTTTTCCTTCCTCGGAAGTGTACATTCATCTTTCATTGATGAATTATATCAAAAATATCTTCAGCATCCCGATTCGGTGGAACCTAGTTGGAAAGCATTTTTCCAAGGTTACGACTTCGCATTGGAACAATATGGCGATGAGTACATCATTGCTACAAATGGCGAATGTATTTCACCAGAAGTCCCCGAACAAATTGAAAAGGAATTTCGCGTGCTTGACCTAATTAATGGTTACCGATCACGTGGACACCTTTTCACAAAAACCAATCCCGTTCGCGAAAGGCGAAAATACGAACCAACGCTCGATATAGAAAACTTTGGTTTAAATGAGTCAGATCTTGAAACCAAGTTTGAGGCGGGGAAAAAAGTTGGTCTCGAAGGACCTACTTCGTTGAAGGATATTGTAGCCCATTTACAAACCGCTTATTGCCAAAGTATTGGGATCGAATACATGCACATCCGCAAGCCAGAAACAACGCGGTGGATACGTCAACAAATTCACATTAATGCCAACCAGCCAAACTTCAACGCCGAGGAAAAAA
>JBHYFA010000107.1:0-8192 GCA_051859825.1 Schleiferiaceae bacterium | reverse complement strand
CCTGCGTGCGCCTTGCTACTGAACTTTCTGAATCAGACTCTTGACTTTATAGACAAGCACTATTTAGTGAAGTCCAAATGTCTAGTCTAGAAAGTTCGAGGACAAGGCTTGCGAAATTCGAAAATCAGGAGTCCCGACAAGCCTTTGTCGGGATGACCTGATTTTCGGATGAGCATAACGCCGTCATCGGACTTTCTAGACAGACATTATTTGAACCATTTCGCCATTTCTTTTTGAAGCTTCTTCGCCTCTAAGGCCGCTGCTTGAGCAAAGTCATCGCCTGATGAGGCGTAGAGAATACCGCGGGAACTATTTATCAAAACCAAGCCTTGATCTTTAACAAATGTGTGTTTAAGTACTTCACTCAAATCACCTCCTTGCGCCCCTACGCCGGGAATGAGAAAGAAATGCTCTGGAAAGGCTTCGCGAATATCGGCCAATTGTGCGCTATTGGTTGCGCCAACCACAAACATTGTGTTGCCCGTATTCCCCCACGATGCTACAGTTTGCATTACTTTTTGATATACGTGTGGTTTGGATACAGGCTGATCTAAGTTTAGCATCTGCACATCTAAAGCTCCCTGATTGGAGGTGAGTCCGAGTACGATGGCCCATTTTCCAGAATCACGTAAAAAAGGTTCAATACTGTCTTTTCCCATGTAAGGTGAAAGAGTCACCGAATCAAAGTTGTAGGTGTGGTAAAAGGTTCTGGCGTATCGCTCAGCCGTGTTACCAATATCACCGCGCTTGGCATCGGCAATAAGGAAGATATCGGGGTGATTTTCGCGAATATAGCGAATGGTTTTGTCGAGACTCTCCCAGCCCTTTACTCCTTCGGCTTCGTAAAAAGCGATGTTGGGCTTGTAGGCAACGGTGTAAGCCGCAGTGGCATCAACGATCTCCTTGTTGAAAGAAAATATGGGGTCTTCCGTATTGCGTAGATGAGTAGGGATTTTCTCTATATCCGTATCTAAACCTACGCATAAAACAGATTTTTTCTTTTGTATGCTTTTTATGAGTGCACTGCGATCCATCATGCTATTATTGAGTGGTTCCTTCTTTGAGTCTTTCGGCGTTTTCGGCTAAAATAAGGTCTTCGGTAAACTGGAAAAGTTCGCCATTCATTACGTCCGAAAGGTTGTAGGTGGTAAGATTGATTCGGTGGTCGGTAACCCTTCCTTGAGGATAGTTATAGGTGCGGATTTTGGCCGAGCGGTCACCACTGGATACCATGGTTTTGCGTTTTCCGGCAATGGCTTCGTTGTGTTTGGCCAACTCCATTTCGTAGAGTTTGTTTCTCAACATCACCATGGCGCGTTCACGGTTTCCGTGCTGGGAACGCTCTACCTGACAAACCACCACAATTCCGGTGGGTTTGTGGGTGAGCATTACCTTGGTTTCTACCTTGTTTACGTTTTGACCTCCGGCTCCTCCTGAACGTGCGGTTTGCAGTTCGATATCGGCGGGGTTGAGTTCTACATCCACTTCTTCGGCTTCGGGAAGAACGGCAACCGTGGCGGCGGAGGTGTGTACTCTACCTTGGGTTTCGGTAGCGGGTACGCGCTGCACGCGATGCACCCCCGATTCGAATTTTAATATTCCGTAAGCTCCTTCACCTTTCACGTCGAAAATAACTTCTTTATATCCACCGGCGGTACCTTCGCTTTCGTTAAGGACTTCCATTTTCCAACCACGCTTTTCGATGTATCTGCTGTACATTTTGAACAAGTCGCCGGCAAAGATGGCCGCTTCGTCGCCACCGGTTCCTCCGCGGATTTCCACCTGACAGTTTTTGGCGTCTTCGGGATCTTTCGGGATGAGCAGGAAGCGAATTTCTTCTTCGATTTTTTCGAGTAGGGGAAGATTTTCTTCGAGTTCCATATTGGCCATTTCGCGCATTTCCGGATCTTTCTCCGTTTTTTGCAGATGGCGGGCTTCTTCCACTCTCCCGTGGATGGTTTTATAACGCTCAAAGGCATCCACAACCTCCTTGAGTTCTTTGTACTCACGGTTGAGTTTGATGCATCTCTGTTGATCAGAGATTACGTCGGGCTGGATGATAAGGTCGTTTACTTCGTGAAAACGAGCTTCAATTTCTCTAAATTTATCGAGCATATTATGCGTATTCTTCTAGGCCTCCAATTCCGTGGATGCTGAGTTTTTTGCTTGCAGATTCTTCTACTCTACCAATGATTTTGGCTTCTACACCGAAGGATTGGGCGATTTCAATGATTTTTTCGGCGTATTGGGGTTCGGTGTAGATTTCCATGCGATGCCCCATGTTAAATACCTGATACATTTCTCTCCAAGGTGTTCCCGAAGCTTCTTGAATGATTTTGAAGAGTGGGGGGAGTTCAAAGAGATTGTCTTTGATAATGTGGTTTTTTTCCACGAAATGCAGCACTTTGGTTTGCCCTCCGCCGCTACAATGCACCATTCCTTTTACAGCAGAACGCATTTGGCGAAGCACTTCAATGATTACTGGGGCGTATGTTCGAGTAGGTGAAAGAACCAGTTTTCCAACTGTAATTCCGGGCAGGCCTGGCACTTCATCAGTGAGTTTGTATTTCCCTGTATAAACAACATTTTCGGGTATCTCCGGATTAAAACTCTCTGGATATTTTTCCCCTTGGGATTTATCAAAAACGTCGTGGCGGGCGGAGGTAAGACCGTTGGAGCCCATGCCACCGTTATATTCATCTTCGTAAATGGCTTGTCCGTAGCTGCTTAAACCTACGATTACTTGTCCTGGAGCAATGTTGGCGTTGTCGATGACGTCTTTGCGTGGCATGCGTGTCGTTACGGTAGAGTCAACGATGATGGTGCGTACAAGGTCGCCCACGTCGGCAGTTTCTCCTCCGGTCGAATAGATTTCCAGACCGTACTCGCGGTATTTTTGAATGAGCTCTTCGTTGCCATTAATGATGGCGGCGATCACTTCTCCAGGGATATTGGTAGCATTTCGTCCGATGGTGCTACTTAGTGCAATTGGACCGGTTGCTCCAACGCAAAGTAAATCGTCGATATTCATCACGAGGGCGTCTTGTGCGATGCCCTTCCATACGCTGAGGTCGCCCGTTTCTTTCCAGTACATGTAGGCGAGCGACGATTTCGTGCCGGCGCCATCAGCGTGCATAATCAAGCAATATTCGGGGTCGTTGGTGAGAAAGTCGGGAGTGATTTTACAAAAAGCTTTAGGGAATAGTCCCTTATCTACCGCGCCTATGGCTTTGTGTACATCGCCTTTGTTGGCAGAAACGCCTCTTAGCGCATAGGTTTTCGGGTCTTTGGATTGCATATCGAAAAGTTGATTTACGGTTGGCAAAAGTACAAAGTAATAACGCACCATGCCATCCAAAAAAAATAACCTCCATGGACGAATCCAAAGAGGTTATTAGACAAGTGAGTGATATTGTTAATTACCGAGTCCCACTAAAAATAGTAAGGGTTCCGGTTTCTTCTACATCGGGTAAGCCAAGGACACTTCCTCTGAGGCGGATTATGTAGAAATAGGTTCCGTCTGCTACCATTTGACCGGTTCGCATATCTCTACCATCCCATTCATTATCTCTCTGAAAGCTTTCATTTTGGTACACGACATTTCCCCAGCGATTGGTGAAGATGACTTCAGTTGTGCGGAAACCTTCGATGCCACGAATAGTAAAGATATCATTTTTTCCATCGCCGTTTGGAGTAAATACATTAGGAATAAGCAGTTCATCTACGGGGTGTAGTGGTGGAGGTGGGGGTGGTGGAGGTACATTAGGTACCGTTAAGTAGATGTAATTGGAGCTAGATGTGTAGTCAATACCGGTGAAATTTGGGTCTTTAGCATCAATTCTCAAGGCAAAATTATCTCCTTGTCTATCGGCAACTGTTAGGTAGTCAAATTGCATGGTATTCGCCTGAGTAGGATTTCCTGGCTGTGAAACGGGCTCCCAAGTTCCGGTGGAGTCGATATCCCAAATCATTAATGTATATTCTGGATCTACCCAGCCGTCGTATTCGTTCCATTCGATATTCCAGCTTGTACCTGTTCCGTATCCTGGACCTTTCTCAAGGAAAATAGAGGTGATGTCGCGGGTAAAGTGGTAAAATGTTCTACTGATTTCCATTTGAATTTGGTAGCGATGATTGCGACTATTAACATCATCATTATCCACGCTGAAGTCGATCCAGTTATCTTGAAAACCCGCATTTGATCCGCGTAGGTCTCCAACTCTGTTAAAGGTATTACCGTTATCATCGGAACGGAAGAAGTACCAGCCGCTAACGGCAAATCGGGGGAATGTAGTTGTGTCCGGTTCCCAAAATATTTGAATATGGTCGTTATTGACTACACTTACGTTGGTAATATCATATTCGGGGTCTGGGCAGCCGTCAACTCGAATTACCAGAAGGAAAAATTCGGGCATTTCAAAACCGCAGGAGTTGAGTAGGGTATTACCATCATCCCCCTCTTTGATATACATATAATAGTCTCCCTCCGCAGCCAATGGATTGAGCAAATGCAAGTCGATTAATCTGGTCTCGAGAGCAGCATTACAATTCTTGGTTACGTGGGTAATGGGCACGAGATTGGAATCAGGACCGGTCAATCTAAATTCTGATCCATTAGGTGAAATAGATGGACATTGAACAAAGGTTGCGAATGGTAGGGTAATTACGGAGTCAAAACAAGTGTAATTGATAATCGGCAGTTCCATCGATTGGCCAGTAGGTGAATTGGGGTCATTTCCTACCGTAACATTTGGATGGGTGTAATTATTTCCTATCACGTCAAATGCGGAGGTGCTAATCATTCCCGTGGAAACAGTTGGATGGTTAAAATCAAACTGAGGGCCGCCTTGCACTGCTGGCAAACAGTTGTCTACTAAGTTGATGAGCATTTCTCGCATCACCGATCCTACTTCAAAAAAGAAGCCTGCGGTGGGGTGCATACGTAGTTCTCGAACAATAACTACCACAATATAATTGCCAGGCACTGTACCTGTGGTAAATTCAAGTATGCCGTTTGGTTGAACGATTAAGCTTGTACCTGCGGCTACGTTTAATGGTTGCAAGCGCGAATAACCGGCCTCAAATATCATGTTCTGCCCTTGTGTACATGAATTAGGTGAGTTCAAACCAATTCCAAGGTCATACTGTATAGAGTCATTATCTGGTTCAGATGCACCTTGACTCCAATTGAAAAAGTTTGATAAACAAAATGATTTTCCTGGAGGAGCAATAAATGATGCCGAAGTGTTTTCTCCTTGAGTGTTATTCAACTTTGCTTCTATGTAGTTGGTAGATCCTCCAGGGCCAAATGCACTGTAGTTTGTAATATTTTGAATGTTTATTCGGCAACATGGGAATACATAGCTAAAGATGTAATCAGAACAAGCACCTTGTAAATCCACGGTGCCTTCAAAAAAGTGTTCTATTAGTGGAGTAAAGTTTGGATTGCTTGAAACGATGCATTCCGTTTGGTTGGCAACTGGTTGTCCTTGGGCTGGTGTGCCCGGACTTACAGTTAATGTAGTAGTTTGATTGGGATAGCAAGAAGATCGTATGCAAATATTTGCGCTTCCAGGCCCGGGAACGGTGGTAAAGCGTGTGGTTCTATGTAGTACAACGTAAATCTTATAGCGAAATGGGTTCTGGGCTGTGCCTATATATTCATAGGTGATTTCTCCACCAATCAAATGCGTTGCTTTTGCCTGATTAGGACTCAAGAAAATAATTATTCCGAAGCTTAGGACGGTCAAGAGGGTGATCAGATGTTTCATGGTATTATCTTTTTATTTTCTAAACACAGAAAGGCAGACTTTCATTTACTCAACAAAATTAAATATGTGTACTAGTCTTTTAAGAAATTTTTGACAAATGGCGGGATGTTTTTATTTAAAGACCTTTGCCATTATTATACGAAATTTGAAAGGCTAAATACACGTGTAAATATCTCGCATCATCGTACCTTAGCCCCTGAATTTTTTAACTAGAAATATACATGAACGCATTTGACCGACTAAAGCAGATAAAGACTGAGGCCTTGAAAGGTGGAGGGGAAAAACGAATTGAAGCGCAGCACGCAAAGGGCAAACTAACTGCTCGTCAACGTATCGATCTGCTTCTCGATAAAGGTAGTTTTAGCGAAATGGGTATGCTTGTGAAGCACCGTTCGAAGAATTTTGGCTTAGATAAACAGGTGTTTTACGGCGATGGTGTAATTACGGGATATGGTACGATAGACGGACGCTTGGTGTATGTATTTGCGCAAGATTTCACCGTTTTGGGTGGATCATTAGCGGAAGCGCATGCCGAGAAAATTTGTAAGATCATGGACTTGGCGATGAAGGTAGGAGCACCCGTTATCGGCCTGAATGATTCTGGCGGTGCTCGAATTCAAGAAGGTGTGGTTTCACTTGGTGGTTATGCAGATATTTTTTACAGAAATACCCAAGCGTCTGGCGTGATTCCGCAGATTAGCGCAATAATGGGCCCCTGTGCTGGAGGTGCTGTTTATTCTCCCGCTTTAACCGACTTTATAATGATGGTAGAAAACACATCGTATATGTTTGTTACAGGTCCTAACGTGGTAAAAACCGTTACTCATGAAGAGGTAAGCTCTGAAGACTTGGGTGGAGCGTCGGTACATAGTTCTAAATCGGGGGTTTCGCATTTTTCTTATGCGCACGAAATTGCCTGTATAGAGGGTATTCGTAAGTTGCTTTCTTACGTTCCTCAAAATTGTGAGGAAAATGCGCCGAGCATTCCGTACGAAACTCCCGCTTCTGAAAAGCGACCTACGCTGGACAACATTGTGCCTGAAAGTGCTAATCAGCCTTACGATATTCGCGAGGTAATTGAGGAAGTTACCGATGCAAGTTCTTTCCACGAAGTTCATAAGGATTTTGCGGAAAACATTGTCGTGGGATTTGCCCGCTTGGCAGGTAAAAGCATTGGTGTAGTTGCAAATCAGCCGGGCTTTATGGCTGGTGTTTTGGACATCAAAGCTTCGCAAAAAGGTGCGCGCTTTGTGCGTTTTTGCGATGCCTTTAATATTCCTCTTTTGGTGTTTGAAGACGTCCCCGGCTTTTTACCCGGTACCGATCAGGAGTGGAATGCAATAATTACTAACGGGGCAAAATTGCTCTACGCCTTCAGTGAAGCCACCGTTCCTCGTATAACGGTAATTACCCGCAAGGCTTACGGCGGTGCTTACGACGTGATGAACTCCAAGCACATCGGTGCAGACCTAAACTTTGCCTGGCCTACCGCCGAAATCGCGGTGATGGGTTCTAAAGGTGCAGCTGAGATTATCTTCCGCAAGGAAATTCTCGAGGCCGAAGATTCCGCGGCAAAGTTAGCCGAGAAGGACAAGGAATACGCCGATTTATTCGCAAATCCATATCGCGCGGCCGCTCGTGGTTACGTCGATGACGTTATTATGCCTTCCGACACGCGCGAAATCCTCATCCGCGCCTTCGCCTCCCTTGAAAACAAGGTCGTCAATCTCCCCAAGAAAAAACACGGAAATATCCCCCTGTAGGGGTCAGCCTTGTGCTGACCCCAACGCGCAAGCGCAAACGCGCAAGCGTTTGATCCCAACGCGCAAGCGTTTAAATCCAACGCGCAAGCGTTTAAACGTCAACAACACCTTTTGACGTTTAAACGCTTGCCCACAAATCATCACGAATACGCATTCCAGCCCTGAGCCCGAATGGGAATAGGGTCGCCGGTATGTCCCACGAAGTAGGGCGTTAGATCAGAATCAGTAAGGTGGCCAATGGCGGTAAGGTGCGGATTAGCCTTTATTTTGTCGAAATGCTCAATGGGTATCGCCATGAGTAATTCGTAGTCTTCACCACCGTTGATAGCAGCAGTGATTGCATTCATTTGCATTTCCTCGCATACCTTGAAAACGGCGGGGTCAATGGGGATCTTGTCTTCAAAAATCTTGCATCCTAAGCCTGATGCTTTGCACATATGAATGATTTCTGACGATAAACCATCGCTGATGTCGAGCATGGCATTAGGTGTAATTCCCATGTCTTCCAGCATTTTTGGTATATCAACCCGTGCTTCGGGTTTTAGTAATCGTTGAATAAGGTATTCGTATTCGGATAAATCGGGTTGAAGGTGGGGCTGAACTTCAAAGACTTGCTTCTCGCGTTCTAATACTTGTAGTCCCATGTAGGCAGCGCCTA
>JBHYFA010000106.1:0-8289 GCA_051859825.1 Schleiferiaceae bacterium | reverse complement strand
CTTGTCGGGACTCACTGTTTTTCAACCTTCGCAAGCCTTGCTCTCGAACTTTCTAGAGCAGCCACTTTGACTTTATATACAGCCACTATCTGTTGCTGTATACAAATTGTATTTGATCTATCAATCTACTACCCCATGTTATTACCAAGATTACTTCGCTTTTGGAACAAGAAAGAAATACGGCCGATTGGAGAAAGTGCCGGGACATTTATCGCCAAGATAATTGGGAATGAGCCGGGGCATGCGGTACAGATTGGTTCCAATGACGGAGTAACGCATGATCCGCTGCACAGGTTATTTTTAGAGCGCAGCAATTGGCAGGTGGTATTAGTGGAGCCGATACCCGCAATTTTCGCACAGTTGAAAACGAATTATCCGAATGAAAGTCGGTTCAGCTTTGAGCAACTTGCCGTAAATGATGGAAAAGACGCTACCTTTTATTTCATCGACCCCAATGATCAATACATCCAAGAGCAATTTCCCGAGTGGGCGTCTATGCTAGGCTCGTTTGACAGAAAGCACATTGAAAAGCACCTCGATGGTGCATTGACACCCTACATAAAAGAAATGAGCATCTCCAGTGTAACCTTAGCTCAACTGCTGGCAAAACACGCGGTAGAAAAACTCCACCTCCTGCACATAGATGCTGAAGGCTACGATTGGAAAATATTGCAGCAACTCGACCTAGATGTCTATAAACCCAAAGTTATTCTCTTTGAATACTACCACCTCAGTGCGGAAGAAATCACCGCCGCCAAAGCGTTTCTAATGCCCAAGTATAGGATGTATTTGAGCGAAATGGATTTTGTTTGTGTGAGAAAGTAAGTCACCCGAATATTCACATAACTAAACTATCGGCCAATATAGACAGCCATTACATAGTGCTTGTCCATAAAGTCGGAATGTCTAGGCTAGAAAGTTCGAGAGCGAGGCATGCGAAAGTCTAAAATTTAGGAGTCCCGACAAGTCTTTGTCGGGATGACTAGATTTTAGACTGAGCATAACGAAGCTCTCGGACTTTATAGACAGCCACTACATAGTTTTTTTCGAATCCTTAGTTAATTCTTTCAAATCCCCCAACTCCTTCCTACTCAAATCCCGCCATTGACCCAATGGCACATCAAGAAGGATGTTCATGATACGCACACGCTGAAGTCGGGTTACGCGATAATCCAAATATTCACACATCCTGCGTATTTGCCGATTTAATCCCTGAGTAAGAATAATGCGGAAGCGCTTTGGCCCCAACTGTTCAATCACGCAAGGACGCGTTACGGTGTCGAGAATGGGTACACCAGAAGCCATTTTTCTTAGAAAACCTTTGGTGATGACCTTGTTGACGTCCACCACGTACTCTTTCTCGTGGTTGTTTCTCGCGCGAAGTATTTTGTTTACAATATCGCCATCGCTCGTGAGTAAAATCAATCCCTCACTGGGCTTGTCGAGACGGCCTATGGGAAAAATTCGCTGGGGGTGATTCACGAAATCCACAATGTTATTCTTCTCCCTTTTTTGATCGGTCGTACACACAATGCCTCGCGGTTTATTGAGCATGATGTACACGTGATCATCATCTTTTTTCCCTACATTTTTGCCATCCACGCTCACCACATCGCCGGGTTGAATCTTTGTCCCCACTTCCGGCCATGCTCCATTCACTTTTACTCGCTTGGCCTCTATCAGTCTATCTGCCTCACGACGTGAGCAATAGCCAATTTCGCTAAGGTATTTATTGATGCGTTTTCCTGAATTTTCCATGGAGGCCAAAGGTATGGTTTTACGGTTGAATGGCTCAATGCTATGCCTTATTTTTGACCGCAAAATAAAACACAATAATATGCACCCAGTTGCCGAAGTATATAAGCCCGTTCATAAAATTAGAATCGTTACCGCTGCCTCGCTTTTTGACGGCCACGATGCCGCCATCAATATCATGCGCAGAATTATTCAATCCACAGGTTGTGAAGTCATTCATCTAGGCCACGACCGCAGTGTAGAGGAAGTGGTAAACACCGCCATCCAAGAAGATGCGCAGGCCATTGCCATGACGTCTTACCAAGGCGGACACACCGAGTACTTTAAATACATGTACGATCTTCTTCGTGAAAAAGGCGCCGGCCACATCAAAATTTTTGGTGGTGGTGGTGGAACCATTTTACCGGAAGAAATCAAAGAACTTCAAGATTACGGCGTTACCCGCATCTACCACCCCGATGATGGACGTGCAATGGGATTGCAGGGGATGATTAATGACCTCGTGATGAAAAGCGACTTTGCCACCGGACAGAACCTCAACGGCGAAGCCTCTCACCTATCGCCTGACAACTGGACAGGTATTGCGAAATTGATTTCCGCTGCGGAGAATTTTCCCGAAGAGAGCAAAGAAATGCTCGAAGCCATTCATAAAAAAGCGGCCGAAAGTAACACACCCGTTTTGGGTATCACCGGTACGGGTGGTGCAGGAAAATCATCCTTGGCGGATGAACTCGTTCGCCGTTTTATTCTCGATTTTCCCGAAAAAAATCTGGGCATCATCTCCGTTGACCCATCAAAGCGTAAAACCGGTGGTGCACTTCTCGGCGACCGCATTCGCATGAACGCCATCAACAATTCACGCGTGTATATGCGCTCATTGGCTACGCGTCAGAGCAATCTGGCTCTATCCAAATACGTAGCCGAAGCGGTGGACATTCTCAAAGCAGCCGGATTTGACATGATTATCCTCGAGACCTCCGGAATTGGTCAGTCCGACACCGAGATTCTCGAACACAGCGACGCCTCCCTCTACGTAATGACGCCGGAGTATGGCGCCGCTACACAGTTGGAAAAAATCGACATGCTCGACTTTGCCGATTTGATTGCGCTTAACAAGTTTGACAAAAGAGGCGCCCTCGATGCACTCCGCGATGTGAAAAAGCAGTACCAGCGCAACCACCAGCTTTGGGACGCCAACGTGGACACTATGCCCGTATTTGGCACCATCGCTTCACAGTTCAACGACCCCGGAATGAACAAGCTCTACCGCGAAGTCATTGAGACACTTAACTCCAAGTGTGGTGCTAATCTTCAATCAAGTTTCGAGGCTTCCGATGAAATGTCGGAGAAAATTTTCATCATTCCACCACCCAGAACCCGCTATTTATCGGAGATTTCCGAAGACAATCGCAAGTACAACGACTGGGCAAAGCAGCAAGGTGTAGTGGCTCAAAAACTCTACAACCTTCACGAAACCATGGAGCATTTGAAAAACTCCGAAATGGACGACCGTGATCGCTTGGTGAAAAAACTTCAGGAAGAATATGCGCGTGTCGAGCTCGACCTCGATCCGCACAACCGCGAATTAATCAAGCATTGGCCGGATCTCATCGAAAAGTACAAAGCACCCGAATTTATTTTCAAAGTGCGCGATAAGGAGCTGCGTTTGAAAACCCACACCACTTCCCTTTCCCACCAAGAAATACCCAAGGTTGCTACACCTAAAT
Source organism: Schleiferiaceae bacterium (assembly GCA_051859825.1). Taxonomy (GTDB): domain Bacteria; phylum Bacteroidota; class Bacteroidia; order Flavobacteriales; family Schleiferiaceae; genus CSBr16-58. The sequence goes on along the minus strand of JBHYFA010000106.1, from coordinate 4,807 downwards.
TCCGCGCCTGGGGCGATATTTTGCAGTGGCAGTTACAGGAAAATGTACCGGGCGAATTCCCATTTACTTCGGGGATTTATCCATTCAAACGCGAAGGCGAAGACCCCACCCGGATGTTTGCCGGAGAAGGCGGCCCAGAGCGTACCAATAAACGCTTCCACTATCTCAGTACCGGAATGCCCGCCGCTCGTTTGTCCACCGCTTTCGACTCCGTAACCCTCTACGGAAGAAATCCCGATTTACGTCCAGACATCTACGGGAAAATTGGCAATTCCGGGGTGAGCATTTGCTGCCTCGACGACGCCAAAAAACTCTACAGCGGATTTGATCTTTGTGCACCAAGCACATCCGTTTCCATGACCATCAACGGTCCGGCCCCCATGCTTTTGGGCTTCTTCATGAACGCCGCCATCGACCAGCAGTGTGAGATGTATATTAAGGAAAACGGACTAGAAGCAGAAATCGAAGCCAAGATAAAGGAAATTTACAAAGGTCGTGAAAGCGAGCGTCCGACCTACAGAGGAGAGCTGCCAGCCAACCACAACGGACTAGGGCTTATGCTTCTAGGCGTTACCGGTGATCAGGTTTTACCCAAAGAGGTGTACGAAAAAATCAAAGCCCACACCTTAAGCGTAGTTCGCGGAACCGTACAGGCCGACATTCTCAAAGAAGATCAGGCCCAAAACACCTGTATTTTCAGCACCGAATACGCCCTGCGTTTGATGGGTGATGTACAGGAGTACTTCATCAACCAGAAAGTGCGCAACTTCTATTCGGTATCTATTTCCGGGTATCACATTGCCGAAGCGGGAGCCAATCCCATTACACAATTGGCTTTTACCCTTGCCAACGGCTTTACCTACGTTGAGTACTATCTCAGCAGAGGAATGCACATCAACGACTTCGGCCCTAACCTATCCTTCTTCTTCTCCAACGGCATCGACCCTGAATACGCTGTGATTGGTAGAGCTGCTCGAAGAATTTGGGCCAAAGCCATGAAAAACAAGTACGGCGCCAACGCCCGTGCGCAGATGTTGAAGTACCACATCCAAACCTCCGGTCGTTCCCTACACGCCCAGGAGATTGACTTCAACGACATCCGCACCACCTTACAGGCACTTTACGCCATTTACGACAACTGTAATAGTTTGCATACCAACGCCTACGACGAGGCCATCACTACGCCTACTGAGGAGAGTGTTCGCCGAGCGGTAGCCATCCAGTTGATCATCAATAAGGAGCTTGGTTTGGCCAAAAACGAAAATCCGCTTCAGGGTTCGTTTATCATTGAAGAGCTCACTGATTTGGTAGAAGAAGCCGTTATGGCCGAATTCGATCGCATCACCGAGCGCGGAGGGGTGCTTGGGGCAATGGAAACCATGTACCAGCGTGGGAAGATTCAGGAAGAATCGCTTTATTACGAAACCCTCAAGCACAATGGCGAGTTCCCGATTATTGGGGTAAATACCTACCTCAGCAGCAAGGGTTCACCTACTGTTTTACCCAAGGAAGTTATTCGTGCCACTACCGAGGAAAAAGAAGCTCAGATTGAAACTGTCAACAACCTCAAGAAGATTTGGAGCGAGCAGGCCGGCAAAGAATTGCAAGAAGTGCAAAGCGCCGCCATCCGCAACCAAAACATCTTCGAGCGCTTGATGGAAGCCACCAAATATTGTACTTTGGGAGATATTACTGATGCGATGTTTCAGGTAGGTGGGCAATACCGCAGGAATATGTAGTGGGTGCTTAGTGTCTGTCTATAAAGTCCGACTTTATAGACAGACACTTGTTAATAGATTTTATGAAAAAAGAATTTTCAATAATAATTGATACAACATCAGAATCAACAATTCGGGAATCGCTATTTAATATTGCTAACAAATTAATAATCAACAAGGCAATTAAGATTAATGAGAAGATATATTCGTTAATTGATATTGAAGTTTATTTCTGGCATAATAAGCACCCAGATGACTACGCAAATAGTGTTGACCACCATAAAAATGCTGGAGAACTTGAAGCGCACAGATATGGTATTGATATATCCTTAGGGAATAAAAAGAATATAGAAGTCGGTGGGATTCTTCTTCGCGGTCTGCTTGACAATCAAACAAACGAGGTAATACAAAAATCTGGTGTTTTTAGAGCACTCTTTAATTCATTAAAGAGTGAGGATAATACAATTCATATAATCGATCATAAAAATACTTGGAGTAAAACGTTCAGTTCAAAGCGCATTTCTTTGGGAAAAGCAGATAATCTCAATAAAGAAAAGTATTCAGATGCTCCATACCGATTTATAGCGAGAGAACCTTCGTTATTTAAAAATTTCAAAGGAAAAGAGAAAATGCTTAAAGATTCTAATCTGAATGACAAAGAAATTAAGGAGTTATTAGGTTACAATTTACAGAGATGATTGCGGATTGGGAAACTAACAAAGTTTATTTTTCTAAAATATTTAATACTGATCCTCAATTTACTGAGACTGCCAAGAGCGTTCTTTCAACACTCGAAAACTTTAATGTAAAGGCTGAATATCTCCCAGCTACTAAAGATATTTGGGCTAGAGATTATATGCCAATTCAAATCTCCAAAAACAAATTTATTGAATTTCGATATGACCCCGACTATTTGCAAGGAAAGCGGAAAGGTCGTCGCAATTTGAAAACATATCCTGATATCGTTTGCTCGAATATAAATCTTCTAACAGAAAAGTCAGATATCATTTTGGATGGAGGGAATTGCGTAAAATCAACTAACTGTGTAATTCTGACAGACAAGATTATCAAAGAAAATCACTTAACCTATTCCAAAAATAAATTGATAAAAGAACTACATACAACATTTCAAGTTGAAAAAATCGTAATAATTCCTCAAGATAAATATGACGAATACGGACACGCGGACGGAATGCTTCGTTTCATTAATGACGACACCGTCTTGATTAATCATAACTTCAAAGATGATTCAGTATTAGCGAATCGATTAAAAAGCGCTGGATTAAAAACAGAGTTTATAGAGTATAATGTAAAAACGAAAGACAAACTCAATTGGGCTTATTTGAATTTTTTGCAAACCAAAGACTTAATTCTTCTCCCAAAATTCGGGATCGACGAAGACGAACATGCGATTGAACAGATTAGTATTTTTTATCCTGATTACAAAGAAAAAATTGCTCAAGTTGAATTGAGTGAAGTTGTTAAACTAGGAGGTGCATTAAATTGTATAACATGGACAAAAAAAGAGTAGTAATATCTAACAAAGATCAATTATTTAAAAGAAGGCTTAGAAGAATTCCATCGGGTATTTTACATTACATCAAATGAAAATTGAAAACTGGATATTTAAGTGTAAATTTGACGAATCAAATTAGCATATTTGAAAATGAAATGGTTCTAGTGTCTCATTTTCAAAATTGTTGTGTGTAACACTGATCAATTTATATTTTGACAAGAAGCGAAAGATTAGAATTATGCAAAACCTGCATAAACAGGAAGCTTGACTTAAAAAGGGGGCTTATTTGTAAATTGACCGACGATTATGCGGATTTTGAAGAAACTTGTGAAGAATACATAGAGGATGAGAAAGAGTCCGAAAGACTGATCAATCTGAATATAGCAGCCACAGGGAATAACAAAATAGGCTCTGACACTGATTTCAAAAAAAACAAGGACATTGGTTCTGTAATCGCTCTATTTGGGATTTTAATCGCCTTGGGAACACATACTTTATCCGATGAAATTGGTTTTATTATTTTACCTTACGGTGCTATAATATGGGGCGGCATTCAATATTTTAAAGGTGTTGAGCAAGAAAAGGTATTCAATGCTCAGCAAGAAAAAAAGAATTCGCAAGAAAAACAAATTGAATAAATCTCACTTCTGGTATTTAATTAATTCGCCAAATAATAACAAACATCGATGTAGATAATAAACCAGAAAACCAACGTTATTACTATTTATGAAATAAGCATAAAGAAAATAATTTTCTATATAAACTCCATTGAAAATTCACAAGGACATTCCACTTGTCCCGATATGTATGTCGGGATGACCTATAAAAAACAAATAATTTACATATGAATATCAAACAAATTGCAACAGTTGCGTTTCTTATCAGCCTCAGTAGTTGTCAACAAGAGCTTGTCCCCAATGAACTGATTCCTAAGTTTGATAGCATATTGGCAAACCCATCCGTTATTACAGAATACAGTTTCAGGGAAAGTTTATCAGTATCAAAAATTGAAATACCTTTTGACTTTGCATCAAATAAATTACGTGATTCATTGATCCCCTTAAATTTAGAGAATACTCACATAAAACTCATCTCTTACGTTTACTCCGATTACAAAAGTGATGATCGCTTTAATCAGGATGAATTCAATAGGGAACGACTTTATGAACTGTACACATATTTTCCCGAACTATTTGAAGGTGACGAGGTAAAATGGGAAGTGTTTTCACAAACTGGGGCAACAAATGAAGCGTCTGCAAATGAATTATTTCACGGATTTGTAATCTTCTATAGACCCGCCCCCACAGACGAAATGATGCAAAGGGAGATTGCATTTATCAATTCAATGATAGACTCCGTTGATCCTTACCTTGCGCCGACTGCTCCGCCTTCAAGGGACTCTTTTTATTATGAAGAGTCTTTTGGTATTTTTGACGAGGTAGAACATAAAACTATAACTGAAATATTGGTAAAAAAATCTACAGTTGATATTCCCAAAGCAGAAACCCGAACATACCGATATGGAAAGTACTTTAAAGATACCGTTGTTTCTGCGGTTCTTGAAAGAAATGAC
>JBHYFA010000105.1:0-8381 GCA_051859825.1 Schleiferiaceae bacterium | reverse complement strand
TGAAATTACGAAAGTTTTTAACAAAATAGAGGGCAACCTATACCATGAGACAACATTATGAGTGTTGGGTTAGGTTAAATGACTTTAACCAAAAAGTAATTTTTCTTACCTCGCTGAATCACTAAGTATTTTCCGTGGATCAAATTGCTGGAGCTCAAACCACTTTCTTCCGAAACTTTTTCTTTATTGATGGCGATGGCGCCGGCTTTGAGCATTTTTCGTGCTTCGGATTTGCTGGGTAGAATATCGGTGTGGGTGGCTAAAAGCTCAACCACTCCCTCGCTTAATATCGTAGATTGAATTTGGAACGACGGCACGCTAGCAAATACTTCCATCAGGGTTTTTTCGTCCAAACTCTTTAGCATTTCTGCATCGGCTTTTCCGAAGAGTATGTTTGAGGCAGCAATGGCTTGCTGTAAATCTTCTTTGGAATGCACCCTCTCGGTCATTTCTTCGGCAAGGGCTTTTTGCATGATGCGCAAGTGTGGCGCTTGAAGGTGTTCCGCTTTTAGAGCTTCAATTTCTTCCCGGTTTTTCAAAGAGAAAATAGGCATAAAGTTGATCACGTCTTCATCGGAAACGTTAATCCAGAACTGGTAGAATTGGTACGGAGAGGTTTTTTCTCTATCGAGCCAGATGTTTCCGCCTTCACTTTTGCCAAACTTCGATCCGTCGGCTTTTTTAATGAGCGGCGCAGTTAGTGCATAGGCGTCGCCACCACCCATACGGCGAATGAGTTCCGTGCCTGTGGTGATGTTGCCCCACTGATCGCTGCCACCCATTTGAATTTTGCAGTTTTTATGCTTTAATAAATGGAAAAAATCGTAGCCTTGAATGAGTTGGTAGCTGAACTCGGTAAACGACATACCCGTTTCCAAGCGATTTTTCACCGAATCCTTGGCCATCATATAGTTGATGCTGATGTGCTTACCTACTTCACGAATGAAATCGAGGAAACTGAAATCCTTGAACCAGTCGTAATTGTTTACTGCCTCAGCTTTATTTTCCCCTTCGCTGAAGTTGAGGAAACGCATCAATTGCTTTTTCTGACACTCGAGATTGTGTTCAATATCGTTGGTACTGAGTAGTTGACGTTCTTTGGTTTTTCCGGAGGGGTCACCAACACGACCGGTAGCGCCACCCACGAGGACCAATGGTTTATGACCGCAGCGTTGGAAGTGGGTAAGAAGCATCACGGGCACTAAGTTTCCAATGTGAAGCGAATCTGCAGTAGGGTCGAAGCCCACGTAGCCCACGGCCTTTTCTTTCATGAGCATTTCTTCCGTTCCGGGAGTCATATCGTGCAACATCCCTCTCCAACGCAGTTCTTCTACAAAATTCTTTTCCATTGGTTTGTTCTTAGTAAAAATTTTTTAGCGGCGGCAAAGGTAAGAGTTCACATAAAACAGTGGGCTAGAAGAAAAAGAAAAACCGCTTTTTTAACTCGGATTTTTCTTGATCAATCTCGCGAATGACTCGTTCGTGAACTTCTTGCAGCTCTTCTTCCTCTGGTTCATAGGTGAAATACTTTTTGTTGAATAATTGAGTGAAGAGCGTCATGGCTGTTTTACTTACCGAGGGTTCATTTTCCCGTAAGATGAAGTAGCTTGGGTTATTGAATAGCTTGGTATTGAAATCAAACGAATTTGCCTCAGCCCAAAAGTTTTCGTTGAATCCATCGAACTCCATGAGCCCGGTGAAATTTTGTTTTTCCACCGCTTCTTGCAAACGAATGAAGGTTTCTTGGGCGTCTTTAGAATCATCGACAGGCTGCCAGGTTTTATCCGTGGAAAGTGTATCGTGATTGAAAAGCAAATCGAAGTTTTTTAGAGGGGCAATAACGGGAGCTGATTGAAAAAGGACGACGTAATCCGGACGAATATTTTCCGAGAGCGAAAGTGCATAAATCCCTGCATGACTCATACCGTAATACACAAAACGATATTCGTCTTCGATGAATCTTCTTAGAGCATGTTGGTAGTCGTTGCTGCGAACACTTACTCCACTTAGTGCTTTGCGTAAAATGGCATTTTCAGGATGGGGATAATCGAGAATGAGTAAATCGTAGCCACGTTTTTTCCAAGGGTCAAACGTCTTGAAGAAAGCTTTGTCCGTTTCCGTTATGGGTGTTTGAAAAATAACTAAGACTTTTTTCTGTGACTTTCTTGCTTGGTAGTGAGTGATTCGCAGCGTGTCTGGACTAATACTGCCAGGCGGAATTTGGTAGTTTTGGATTCTATGGGTGGAGCAGGCTTCAAGCAAAAGTGAAAGTATTCCAACGATGAGTAGGTTCAGGAAAATGGGGCTGTTTTTTCTCAAATGGAAATTCGTATGGATCATTTTTTTGAGGCTTTATGCACCGGAATTATTTGTTCCCGTAAAAGTACACTCTGCATCAGTCCCAAATTCACCACGTACTTATCTTTTCGGATTTCTTTGAGAATTCCGGTAAGTCCGGTGTCAATTACTTTCACTTTATCCCCAACTTTTAGGGGTGTGTTCAGCAGTTTACGCAATTTTTTGGAGGCTTGTTTTTTTTCTTCCTGTTTTTGTTTCTCGGTAATTTCGGCGTTTTTTGAAGAGGCTTCTTTCATCATTTTCCAAAAACGGCCACCCACATTTCGTTTGGCTTCGGGGGTGGGATTTTTTATCCAAGATTGGTAGAGTTGCATAAAACGCTTTCCCCAAATGAGTACTTCACTCTGCGACTCATTCATTTTCCGATGTTTCTCCACTTTCTCATTGAGACGCGCAATAACTTCATCTTGCTTTTTCTTATCAATGCGTAAATGTTGAAGCTTTTGTTGGAAGGAATCGGCGTTTTCTTCCATGCGTTGCTTTTCTTCCTGAAGGGCTATGAGCAAACTATTGATATCGGAAACGGATTCGTGAACTTTCTCTTTAGCTTCGTTGATGATTTCCGGACTAAGTCCCACTCTTTCCGCTACTTCAAAGGTGTATGAGCTTCCCGGTGCTCCGGTTTGCAGGGTGTAAAGAGGCGAGAAGGTTTTTCGGTTGAACGACATGGCAGCATTCCGTGTACCGGGCAAGTCTGCCGCCAGCGCTTTGATACTATTGAAATGCGTTGTTATGATGCCAAAACAGTGGGCGTCGTGGAGCTTTCTCAAACAGGTTGCGGCCAGGCTACTCCCTAAATCCGGGTCTGAACCACTGCCAAACTCATCTATAAGCAGTAAGCTTTTCGAGTCGGATTCTTGCAGAAAATGCCGCATTTTGGTAAGGCGGGAGCTGTAGGTAGAGAGTTCGTTTTCTATAGACTGATGGTCACCAATATCTCCCATGATGGCGTCGAAAATGCACCATTGTGAATCGGGGTGCACGGGGATGGGGATACCTGCTTGAAGCAGGGCGCTTAGTAAACCTATTGTTTTCAAAGCGATGGATTTTCCGCCGGCATTAGGACCGCTGATTACGATGATCCTTTTCTCTGCATCCATCTCGAGTTGAAGGGGAACCGTGGTTTTACCTTGCTTTTGGTTATGAGCCTTAAGCACGGGATGATATGCGTTTTTGCAGAAAATGCGGCGATTATCATCAGAATGGATGGAGGGAAAGCAGGCTTGGTTTTTCTCTGCCCATAGCGCCTTGGCACGGATACCGTCGAGAGCAATAAGCTGTCGGTCGAAGTTTTCCAGCGCGGGTAAATGCAATCGCAAAAATGCGCAGAGTTGTTGCAGAATCTTGCGGATTTCTCTGCGTTCACTATCGATGAGCTGCGCAATTTCATTATTGATTTCCACCGTTGCCGAAGGTTCAAGGAACATCACGGTATGCTTAGCTGAAGATCCGTGAAAAATGCCTTTCACCTTATTTTTATGGGCTGGCAGAATGGCTAGTACTCGTCGGTTGTCTTTTACGCTTTCGCGGTAATCGGCCAGCATGCCGTCGCTTTCCAGTTGGCGCACGATACGGTAGAATTGTCGGTCGGCTTGTTTGCGTTTAAACCCCAATTCTCTCCTAATTACTCCCAGTTCTTTCGATGCCGAGGTGCGTACTTCGGCGCGTTCATCGATGATGGCGTCGATTTCTGAAACGATGGTGGGCTCTGGTTGTTGGTGAGCGAGTTCAGAAAAAAGCGTTGGACATTCTTCTTTTCTCTGGAAGAAGTATTTGAAAACGTAGGCGTAATTTTCAGCTAGTCCGCGAATCTGCTGGATTTTGGTTTCTTCTAGAACGATGTTTTCAATGTGAAGAAGCTTGAGGATTTTGCTAATATCTTTACCAACGGATAATGCGGGAATGCTTTCTCCTTTTTCTACTATTTGTAAAAGTTCATCGGTTCTTTTCCATTCATAGGAAAGTGTTTGGATGTCCGAAAGAACTTTTAGATTCAGCGTGTTAGCTGCTGCCGGTTCGGTAGCGCATAAGCTAGAGATTTGTTGCAGTACTACATCAAACTCTAACTCATTTAGGAAGTTATCCGGGTAAATATGGGCAGATGTCATGGGTTTCGCAAGACTTTACTACGAGCCTTTTCTTGTTTGTTTAAGTTGATATAAATCGTGTCGTCGATCGAGCATAGTTCTAACACTTCCGCCCGCGTGTAGTTCTTTCAAGCTGTCAAGATCAACATCTACGATGAGGGTCATTTCGGTGTTGGGGGTTGTTTCTGCCTTTACGCCGTTGGTAGGAAAGGGGAAGTCGGAGGGGGTAAATACGGCACTTTGGGCGTATTGGATGTCCATGTTTCGAACCTTCGGCAGGTTTCCTACTGAGCCGGCAATGGCTACGTAGCATTCGTTTTCAATTGCTCGAGCCATAGCGCAATTTCGTACCCGCATGTACCCATTTTGCGTATCGGTGAGGAAGGGGACAAAGAGGATGTTCATTCCTTGATCGGCCATAATTCTCGAGAGTTCCGGAAACTCCACATCGTAGCAAATTACGATGCCAATTTTCCCGCAATCGGTATCAAATACTTTGATGTCATCGCCGCCGGTAACGCCCCAAGCGCTTCGTTCTGCTGGAGTGATATGTATTTTGAAGTAGTGCTCGTGACTTCCGTCTCGCCGACAGAGGAAGGTGACGTTTTTGAGTTCATCATTTTCAATGTAGGGCATACTGCCGGTGATGATGTTGATGTTGTAACTCACGGCAAATTCCTTGAATTTATCGAGTAGTGGTTCGGTAAAGCCTGCGAGTTTGCGAATGGCTTCGGCCTCACCGAGATGGTTGAATTGCGCCATCAGTGGGGCATTGAAAAACTCGGGGAAGAGCAGGAAATCGGCTTCGTAATTACTTACGGCATCTACGAAAAATTCAACCTGATCTACCAGTGATGCAAAGTCGCTGTGCGTACGCATTTGCCACTGCACGAGTCCCAGTCTCACGATTGATTTTTGCTGATTGATGAGTTTTTCGTCTGGCTCATAATAGATGTTAGCCCATTCTAATAGGGTTGCGTATTCTTTCGATTGCTCGTCGCCGGGAAGGTAATCTTTGAGGATTTTTCTAACTTGAAAGCCGTTGGCGAGCTGGAAGGTGAGTACGGGGTCGAACAGTTGTTTTGACTGTACTTTGTCGATGTATTCCCTCGGGGTCATTTTGTCGGCGTGGTCGGTATAACTCGGAATTCTTCCGCCAGCCATGATTGACCTAAGGTTGAGATTTTCGCACAATTCCTTGCGTGCATCGTAGAGTCTGCGTGCCAGTCGCATGCCTCGATACTCGGGGTGAACGAAGACTTCGATTCCGTAGAGAACGTTTCCCTTGGGATTATGGGTGGAGAAGGTTTCGTTGCCCGTGATTTCATTGTACGAATGTGCACGACTGATTTTCTTTTTATCCACGATGATGGAAAGGGCAATGCCCACGACTTTGTCGTTGACTTCGACGCATAATTGTCCTTCGGGGAAAACCTTGAGTAGTTTTTCGATATTTTTTCTTTCCCAATATCCCACGTCTATCTGCGGATAGGCTTCGAGCATAGCGCTTTTTAACTGACTATAATCGTCGATTTCTAAATTTCGGAGAACTACGTGTACGTCTTGAGACATTGGAAAAATAATTTATGTATGAAATGCAAAGGTAAAAGTCTGGCGGTGCATTTACTAATACTACAACAGTTCATTAACAATAAAAAAAATGGCCGTCATTACGACGGCCATTTTGAAATATGGATATTTTTCGGTAAAAAGACTAGTAAACCGTAAGTTTTTTAACGGTACGTTCTCCGTTTACCATGATGAATACATTGTACATTCCGGCAGCGAGGTGGCTGATAGCAAGGTCTTTCTGAACGCTGCCATCTTGGTTGGTATAGCTTTGTGAAACTACGTTTTGACCAAGCGCGTTAACAATCTGCACATCGATGTTTGATTCTGAATCCAACTCAAACTTGATGGAAACGATATCGCGGGCTGGGTTAGGGAAAACTTCGATAGTAGGAACGAATTCGATTCCATTTTCGGCTGCAATTTCTTCTACGCTCACGGAAGCACCACCAATGTTGATGTCGTCAATCCAGAGGGTGTTTCCAAAATCAGAAACGGCACGGAAGCGGAAGATTACCTCTGTATCGTTAGAGTAGCTACTCATGAAAAGAGGGATTTTTCTCCAGTCGGTATTTGTGGAGCTGTGATTCGGGAAGAAGCGGTTGTTTGAAGGAGGTGCAGTTGCAAGGTTTGATCCTGATGATGACCAGATGGTTTCCCAATTTTCGCCGCAATCTCTAGAAGCTTCAAAAGCTAAGAAGTCGTCACTTGATTGGTACTGAGCGTGGGCGTAGTTGAAGCTCACGTAAAGTCCCGGAGCGGTTGACATGTTTACTTTGGGAGTAATGATTTCTACTACTTCACCTGCTGACTTTGTGTAAAAGTCAATAAGTAATGACTTGGAAGAAGCGCCGAAGCCACCAAGTTCCCAGTTTAGACCTTGAACCGCATTTTGGTCTACTACAAATACACCATTTAAATCACCTTGGAAAATAAGGTCGCTAGGTAATTCGAAGTTAGGTACACTTTCAAAACCTCTGATAAGTGGGGCGGCAACTGGTGATGGGTCGATAATAGCAATCTGCTCAGTGGGGGTGGAATTGTTCATAGTATTGAAGTCGAAGGCACCGTTATTTACATTCGATACGGTGTAAACAATCTCACTTGTTCCGCCAGGAAGGGTAGCTGTAGGGAAGGTGATGAGTGTAGCGTTGTTGGCAGAAAGATTTCCGGTAAAGCTAAAATCTACTGGAGCGCCACCGTTTAAAGAGTACGAAACGGTAGCAGAAGTAATTGCAACATTTCCATTGTTTACCAACTCCACTTGTGGTTCGATGCTGGTAGCGCAAAGTGGATATCCTAATCCGGTTAGTTGAACACCAGCGTCAACAGCGTTAGATGGAAGTGGTGCAGGGCTAGATAAGGCGGCATTGAAAACCTCTTTTGTAGTAACATCTTGTACCCATGCAACTACGGCAAGCTCGCCATAGTTATAGATGTAATTTGGGATTGTGTGACTTAAGGTAAAGGTCTGTGGCATTCCAGGACTCAGACCACCAGAAATAGTTGTTCCGTTTTCGTTTGGATACATCTTACGCATTACATTGTAGAAGTCTTTTTCGCTGGTAGTTCCGGGAGGCTCAGGGAAATTGATTTCTTTTTCGACAAGAGCAACGTGTAATACTAAGTTACCAGTGATTGCAGTTGTACCTAGGTTATTAGCCGTAACAGTAATTTCAATATTGTTGAAATTGTTGGTAATAGTGTGCGCAACACTCAAGTCCAAAGGTGTTCCAGCGTTGTAGGGATTATCGATATGTGATTGATTGATAGAGGCTGAATTAATAGGGCCTGTAACACCTTCAACCATAACTCCGGGAACGGCATTCACTCCGTAGTAGTTTCTACGCGCGTTATTTTCTCCGGGATTTTGTTGGTTCATCGGGTCAAAGCCGGGGAAGTTTGCCTGGTACTTTACCGAAACCGCTTTTGACGTATTGTTGTCTAACAAGGCGTTCATTTGCGGGTTGTTAGCGGCGCATGGAGGACATGAAGCATTGGAAAATGCTTCAACCAAGACGAGCTTTGTTGCCTGGCCAAATGCGCCAAAACCTAGAGCTCCAGAAAGAATGAAAGTGTATAACTTCTTCATTGTGAAAGTAAATTAAGTTAGATTAATAACAGTTTGCTAATATAGACATAATTTTCAATTGGCAATACTTAAAAGTTTGATGTTACAGTTAATGTAATTCCGTTAGAAGGTGGTACCACACGGCATATACCACCAACGCAGAAAATACCTTCCATCTGACGGCCGTAGTTTAACTGAAACCTCGTGGTTTTCAGTGTATAACCAACGCTTCCGAGGGTGTCATGAAGTCTTTTTTCGGGGTCGGGATTACCATAGTTAAAACTGTTTTGAATGGC
>JBHYFA010000104.1:0-8878 GCA_051859825.1 Schleiferiaceae bacterium | reverse complement strand
TGATATTCACCGCAGCACTTGTCCCGTACAAGAATTGTCGGGACAAGTGCTGCGGTGAAAAAAAATGCATTTCCACGTTTAATTATAAAATCATTCCTGATTTCCTTAAAGTAAGCATTTTAGTTTTACTTGTATGAAAGTCTTGGAATCGTGGTGAAACAGCATTTTTTGCGAAGCAAATACTCGTACTATAGTGGCTTTAGTTGTATTGAAATAGTATTAGGGTGTCCCAGCGCACAAAGCAGGAAAGATCGCAAAAACACGAATAAACAGGATAAAAAAAGCCCGGTAAATGCCGGGCGTTTTTTTAGTGTACGTAGCCCTTATGGGGACACGAAATTCAGTGAAAAATGGAAATATGGGGTGTTGCCAATTGTGTTGGGCAACCAAAAATCTTGATCGGTTCCGAGACCGAATAAACGGGTAAAATCGTTTCTACCTTCTATTTCATCAACATGAAACGAATAATTGATACGGTACCCTGCCTGAATGGATGCCCAGAAAAATCCGGTGACTTGAAACTGATAATCCAAACGAAGCTTGATTTCACCGCGACGAAGTTCGATGCTATTGGCGCCAAAATCATCGCTTACTTGATTCAATCGATGACTCGCTCCGTCTAGCTCATAACCGAAAAGCAAGAGGTTGCGAGCGTTGAAGTTATAGCGTCCGTGTGCACGAGCAGGAGCGAGAATCTCCGCGCCCCAGGTTTTGGAGCGTGAAGTCCAGTTGTAAAGCACGATGGGGATATAATTAAGCGCTCCCACGCGGTAGGTTCGCGATGCTCCAACCGCCCATTGCTTATAATCCGACGGGCGTTTTCCCCAAAGAACAGCTCCCGAATAACGCATGTACTGAATAGGCTGCATATTACTAAAGGTGTAATCACCGGCATAGTCTAGCTGAGCCTGAATTAAAATAAATGAATTGCCGGAAAGCGGTTTGTAAAAAGTGTTAATCCAGCTGGCTACTCTAACCCCATTTTCGTCGAGGGCATTAGCTACTTCTTCGGAACGAGAACGACCAGGAAGAATTGGAGGTGGATTAGGGTTTGGATCGTCATCTAGACTATATCGGAAATCGGAAAAATTTAAGCCCGATTGCCAAATAAAACTCGTTCGAGATATAATGGGGATATTGGAAGTAAACCTCAAACCCTGCGTGTAAGCTGTGTTCCTTTCCATCTCACGAGATTCCCCTTGGTTAAAAGTCATAGGGTAACCCATGTGGTAATCGTAACCCAAACTAAAAAAACGTTGGGGGCTTAAGCCAATAATCTTTGCATCGGCCCAAAGTCTCGTGGGCTCGTCAGCCACTTCAAACTGGTCATAAATGTCCCAGTCTTCATCATCGGTATCGGTGGTGTCAACTTGGGCGCTGACAACAGAAAAACTCAAAGCGAATAGAAGCAGCAGAGCTCCACGATAGAATTGCAACATGTAGGCTGAGTATTAAAGAGATTATTTTTTCAACTGCAAACGTTTCCACACATCGGTACGACCGAAGGTTTTTACCCCAATATATCCACGAATTTCGATGGTGTTGTCATCTTTCAATTTGATTTCGCAATTGTAGGTTTTGCCGTTTTCCGGATCGTAGATGGTGCCTTCTTCCCACACCCCATTACCTTGATAAACGAAGTCTTTCAACATCCGATAACCACGAAGAGGCACATCACGCATCGACGCATCGGGGTTATTCTTGTCAACTTTAGGCTTTCCCGTATCCGGGTCGTTGGGTTCACGAAGCCATACAATTTTACCGTAATATTTCCCGGCAATACGGTCAATTTTGATACGAGCCTTACCGTGACTTGGTTCCCATACGCCAATTAAAGCATCACCTTCTTCGGCGTCTTGCGATAAAGCATTATTGGTGGAAGTTGCGGGTGAAAAAATCAAACCCATGAGCAATAAAAAACTAGATAGAAATTTCATTTTCGTAATGTGTTAAATGATTAAACAATGTTTATTTCGCAGCGGCTTCAACCTCAAATCGCAGTTTAACTCTGATTTCCAAATCATCGTAAAAATCTTCTGCTAAATCGAAGTCGGCCACAACAGTAGGGTAAGAATCAGTAAAAAATGATGCCAAATTTTCTTGCTTGGAGGCGAGATTCACATTTCCATCTTCGTCGAAGAAGGCGATCTTTTGCATTCCTAAATCTTGACCTGCCAACTGAATGGTAACGTCTCTAATACCACCATCGGCAGATTCAACTTCTACTTTAGCAGCAGAAACTTTGGCCGACTTAATATCTTCGGCACGGAGATTTTCGCCCCAAAAAGCATCATCAGCCTTCCAATCTAAAGTAGCCGTATTGTTCCCTTCAAACAAGGGGCCTTCGGCAGTAAGTACTAAAAAGTCAGTCTCCAACGTGTGTGTTTCCGTAGTAGAGCACGCGGCCACAAAGAAACCAGCGAATAAAATGGTGATTAAGATTCTCATGCGATAAATATTTGGTCAAAAGTAGAATGTAAAACAAAAAAATGCAAGTAATAGTTGGAGCGATTGTGTAAAAGGTTTGTAATGCCTATCATTTTATGTTTACTTTTGCCCATGTAAAAAAGCTTGAAACTTCAACAAGCAAAGCTAATATCTTGTAAGGAATGTGGAGCACGATTGCCCGTATAATTATTCGTAATCCTTTATGGGTACTCATTGGGGTGCTAGCACTTTCATGCGTGATGGCTTTTTACGCCACTCGCACCCAAATCTCCCATCAATTTGGTCGTCTCCTTCCCGTAACAGATTCTGCCTACGTTGATTACGAAAATTTTAAAAACACCTTTGGCGAAGCAGGAAACACCGTTGCAATCATCGCCAATCCTTCCAGCGGAATCTTTGATGTTGAATTTTTAGAAAATTGGCAAAATTTTTCCAAAGATTTAGAGCAAATACCCGGGGTTATCAATGCCGCTCAACTCACAAACTTAGTCCGCTTAGATCGCAACGATTCGCTAAAGAAATTTGAGCCTTCAAGCATTTTTAATCCCAGCGCACCAGAAAACTTTGATGAAGACTATCGACAGCTCCCTTTTTACCATGGGATATTCACCGACAGTTCAAAAACCAATACCGTTCTACTACTTCGCCTTGACCCAGAAGTGCTTTACGCACCGGGAATCATCCCTTTGATTGAAACGATTAAAGAAAAGGTAGCCGATTTTCGCTCG
This sequence comes from Schleiferiaceae bacterium, assembly GCA_051859825.1. Classification (GTDB taxonomy): domain Bacteria; phylum Bacteroidota; class Bacteroidia; order Flavobacteriales; family Schleiferiaceae; genus CSBr16-58. The sequence continues at coordinate 5,702 of JBHYFA010000104.1, read as the reverse complement.
CTTCACGGCGTGGATCTGTATGTAAGTGGACTGCCATACATTCGCATGGCCAACGTTTTGAAGATAAAAAGAGAAGTTTACCTCTTCATCATTCTCGCGCTAAGCGTTACGGCCATCATCATTTTTCTATTCTTACGCAGCTGGCGTGCCACCTACGTTTCCTTAGGCATTGTGATTATTGGGGTTGTTTGGTCTTTCGGGCTTATTTCTGTTTTGGGTTTTGAAATGACTCTACTCAGCTCACTTATTCCCCCAATCGTTATCGTGATAGGAATTGCCAATTGCATTTTCCTCATCAATAAATACCACGCGGAGTTCCGACATCATCGCAATAAAGTATTGGCACTGCAACGCACCATTACCAAGATTGGCAATGCGACTTTCATGACCAACGCCACTACTTCTTTAGGCTTTGCCGCCTTTATACTTACGGATAGCATTATTTTGGTGGAGTTTGGTTTAGTGGCCGCATTAAACATCTTCGTTGTTTACCTCCTCTCCATCATCATTATTCCCGCAGCCTACATTTTCTTTCCTGAACCAAAGAAGAAACATTTCCAACATTTTGACAGACGCTGGCTGCGCAATATGGTGTTTTTTCTGGACACTTGGACACAAACCAAACGCCCTACCATTTACATCGTTACCGTAGTAGCCTTTATTTTCTCGATTATCGGTATGAGTAGATTGTACTCATCGGGGAGTTTAACCGATGATTTTTCCAAGTCCGATCCGGTATATAAAAACGTGAAATACATTGAATCGCAATTCAACGGCGTAATGCCACTGGAAATCATCATCGACACGCAGAAAAAGCGAGCCATCACGCAGGTAAAAACGCTCAAGCTCATCGATCAGCTGGAAGAGCGACTCACGAAATACCCCGATTTAGGCGCACCTTTGTCCGTTGCCCGACTTGCCCGATTTGCCAAACAAAGCTACTACGGCAGCAATCCGGAATTCTACTCCATTCCTACTTCTCAAGAGCGCAACTTCATCTACTCTTATATTCCTCGCTCGGGCGAAAATGAGCGTTTACTACAAACCCTCACCGATACCAATCAACAGGTAATTCGCATTTCGTTGCAAATACGCGACTTACCCACCCCCGAGATGCGTCCACTTTTGGATTCGATCTACAAAGATGTAGTGGAGGTTTTTGATCCCGAGCAGTATCAAGCCACGCTTACCGGTGCCTCGGTAATTTTTGTAAAGGGAACGGATTACCTCATTCGTAATCTCATAATTAGCTTGAGTTTGGCAATTAGTGTGATTCTCATTATCATGGCATTATTATTCCGAAGTTGGAAAATGACCATCGTCGCCCTTATTCCCAATCTCCTTCCGCTCATTCTTACGGCGGGAATTATGGGGTTTGCCGGCATTCCATTAAAACCTTCTACCATCTTGATTTTCAGCATTGCCTTCGGAATTTCGGTGGACGATACCATTCACTTTTTGGCAAAATATCGTCAGGAATTGGCTTTAAGGAATTGGAATATCGTGGAATCAGTTAGAGCGAGTTTGCGAGAAACCGGCATCAGTATGTTTTACACCAGCATTGTACTCTTCTTTGGTTTTTCTATTTTTATCGCTTCAAGCTTTGGAGGAACGGTTGCCTTAGGCTTTTTGGTAAGCTTTACGTTGATTATCGCCATCGGGGCTAATTTATTACTCCTTCCTTCCTTAATTTTGAGCTTTGAAAAGTTTCTGACCAACGAGCAGTTTAAGTCTCCACCTGTTCAGATAGTCGAAGAAGGAAGTGAAGATTAATCCATAAATTACCGAAATGAAAGGAATCATACTTGCGGGAGGATCTGGAACAAGATTACATCCCCTAACTATTGCTGTGAGTAAACAACTCATGCCGGTTTATGATAAACCCATGATTTATTACCCACTATCTACCCTTTTGGAAGCGGGTATTCGGGATATTCTCATCATAACTACCCCACACGACGCCCCCCTTTTCCGAGCACTTCTAGGTGATGGTTCAAGAATTGGCTGTAATTTTCAATACACCATCCAGCACGAACCTAACGGATTGGCGCAAGCTTTTGTGTTGGGAGAAGATTTTATTGACAATGAATCTTCCGCCTTAATCCTCGGTGACAATATTTTTTATGGTTCGGCCATGGAATCTTTACTTACGAGTAGTAGAGACCCTCAGGGCGGGGTGGTATTTGCCTACCAAGTTTCTGACCCCGAGCGCTACGGTGTGGTTGAATTTGATAGCAACCAAAAAGCTATTTCCATTGAAGAAAAGCCCGCCAAGCCCAAATCGCGCTTTGCCGTTCCCGGGCTCTACTTTTACGACAATAATGTGGTGGAAATTGCCAAAAATCTCAAACCTTCGGCCCGTGGCGAATACGAGATTACTGATGTAAATAAGACCTACCTTGAACAAGGCAAACTTCAAGTTGGCATTTTGGATAGAGGAACGGCTTGGTTAGATACCGGCACCTTTGCCTCACTCATGCAAGCCGGTCAATTTGTACAAGTCATTGAAGAAAGACAGGGCTTAAAAGTCGGGTGTATTGAAGAAGTCGCCTACAGGAAAGGATTTATTTCTGCTGCTCAACTCGAAGAAATTGCCCAACCTTTAATCAAGAGCGGCTATGGAAAGCATTTGCTTGATATCTTAGACAATAGCTAACAGTATTTTTATGTTAAACAATTTGGTAAATTCCTTCCTCTCGTGGTTTATTCGCCAGAGGATACATCAAATTGAGCACTTCATGGAATTTCCAGAAGAGGTTCAGCAGAACCTTTTGGGTGCAAACATAGAAAAAGCAAAAGTGAGCTTTTACGGCAAAAAACACGGCTTCGGAGATATTGGAAGCTACGAGGATTTCCAACGAAATATTCCCATTGTTGCCTACGAAGATATTGAATATCTCATAACAAGAATGCGCGATGGCGAGCAGAACCTCTTGTGGCCTTCGGATATTCGCTGGTTTGCCAAATCATCAGGAACAACCAATGCCAAGAGCAAATTTATTCCGGTGAGTAATGACTCTCTCGAAGACTGTCATTTCAAAGCTGGCAAAGACATGCTGGCGTTGTTTTTCAATAACAAACCCGATAGTAAAATTTTCTCCGGTCGCTCATTGCGTTTGGGGGGTAGCACACAAATTTCCAACGTAAACAATCAAGCCTACTTTGGCGACTTAAGTGCGATATTGATTGAAAATTTCCCGGTATGGGTTGAGTTACGTTCTACGCCCTCCAAAGAAATTAGTTTGATGAATGAGTGGGAATCAAAGCTTGAAGCCATTGCACAATCTACCATTAAAGAAGACGTTACTTCCTTGGCTGGTGTTCCTTCATGGATGCTGGTCTTACTCAATAAAATTATTGATATCACCGGAGCGAAAAATATCCACGAAGTTTGGCCAAATTTAGAATTATACCTGCACGGGGGGGTTAGTTTTTCTCCTTTTCGCAAACAATTTGAAGAGCTCTTACCCAGGAAAGACTTTGAATTTATAGAAATTTACAACGCCAGCGAGGGTTTCTTTGGCGTCCAAGATGTGATGGGTGCGAGAGACATGCTTCTGATGCTTGACTACGGTATTTTTTACGAATTTATTCCTCTGGATAATCCTGAAAAAGTAATTCCGCTATGGGAAACCGAGCTTGGGGTGCTGTACGAAATGATTATCAGCACCAACAGCGGACTTTGGAGATATCGCATTGGTGATACCATCGAATTTACCTCAATAAGCCCCTATCGCTTTAAAATATCTGGACGTACGAAACACTATATTAATGTATTTGGCGAGGAATTGATGGTAGGCAATGCGGATGCGGCTCTCGAGGCAGCCTCGCAAAAACATCAATGTACCGTAAAAGAATATAGCGCTGCACCCGTTTATATGGAGAATAAGGAGTCGGGCGCACACGAATGGATGATTGAGTTTGAGAAAACTCCCAACGACCTTACGGGGTTTATTTCTACGCTCGACAGTGAGTTGAAAAACCTCAACAGCGACTATGAAGCCAAGCGGCATAAAGATATGGCACTAAAAATGCCTATAGTACACGCGGCGGCACCCGGTACGTTTTACCAATGGCTGAAAACCAAGAATAAACTTGGCGGACAGCATAAGGTGCCACGACTAGTAAACGACAGATCAATAATAAATGAACTTTTGGAAATTCATCGCAGTATTTCTGTGTAGCTTTTTTGCTCAACCTATTTTTGGGCAAATAGATACCCTAAAGATCATCAAGCTACGCGATAGAAACAGCTTTATGACTACTGATCATTTAGGGGCGCTCTACGTTGTGGAGAGAAACGATATTCAAAAATACGCTCAACCCCTGACATCCAATCGGCGCATTCACTTCTCAGAACCGCGATTTGGAGATATAGCCCACATCGACGCATTTAACCCTCTGGGTTTAGTCGTGTTTTTTAAGCCCTTCAACCAGATAATCATTATCGACAACCAACTCAATCCCACCAGAGATAGGATTGAACCCGAGCCACTGGGCATTATGGATCCGCAGCTGATTTCGGCAACCGAACAAAAAATGCTCTGGATGTACGATCAAGCTTCCGATCGCTTGTTTCGATATAATATGGAATCGCAGCGCGTTGAATTTCAATCGCAAATTATTACCAAACTGGCCGGACAAGAAGTTGAACCCGTTTACCTCGTAAGTGATATGAACGGAGTATATCTCAGTTGCCCGGAAGTTGGGATTTTAATATTCGATTTTTTTGGAAATTATCGCAAGCGCATACCCGAAAAAGACGTGCAGCGCTTTCAGGTAAAAAACAGAAGCATTATTTTTCATCGAAACGGAATCTTAGAATTTCACGAAATAGACAAACCCGAATCCCAACAGATAAATTTACCCATAGAAAACATTAGGAATATTCGTATGGAGGACAGGGTTCTTTTTATTCAAACGAAAAAAGAGATTATCATAGGGAAAATATCTGGTGAAACGGCCAGATAGTTGGGCTTAAGCCATTTCAAAACGTCATTTTTGAACTTGGCATCAAAATTGAAATTACTTCGCCGTGCTTCAAAGTTTAACTCTAAACCAATAGACAATGAAAAAGTTAATCATACCCAGTTTAATGTTGGCCACTTTTAGTGTTGCCGCTCAACAACAACCAACGCAAGAATCGAAGAAGACAGAGGTAATGCAAGTTATCGAAGAGTCTTCATCACCTTCAGAGATTTACATGCTTTCGCCACAACAAAAGGAAGATGTTAGGCAAGACCTAGAGCGCAGATCAAGCAAAAGTCCTCGTCCATTAAGCCGTGAACAAATGCGTCAAGCGGAAACTCCAGAGCCTCGTCAGGGTCGCACTACACAAGAGAATCCCCGATAAACAACTTCAAAATCTACATTCCGCTCACTCCGAAATCCGAAGATATTAGTCTTCGGATTTTTTTATGCCAATGCTGTTTTCTGTGTTGGGATGACGTGATTTTCAATTGAGCATAACGAAGCTATCGGACTTTATAGACGGACACTAACTATTGAACGACCCTGACTTCTCTGGCCAATAATTCTCCTGGCATCATCTAATCACTATATCAAATCCTCTTCCTTTAAAATACGCTCTACTTCTTCCTCAGGAATACGAACTATTTCAGAAATTAACGAAATGGCTAAGCCTTTTTTAAACGCCAAAACAATTGTTTGAACTTTAGTTTTTTCCATGCCCTGCTCAATGC
>JBHYFA010000103.1:0-8886 GCA_051859825.1 Schleiferiaceae bacterium | reverse complement strand
ATAGTGGCTGGAATTGGGTTTTCGGCTTTACCGGTGTTTATTGGTAGCTTTTTAGGATTCATCATTTTGTTCACCGCGAATCGCATGAACCATTTATCAGGAAAACGGCGGGAAATCGCATTTTACTCTATCTTAGCCATTGTTTTAGTTATTCCACTGTTATTCAAATCATTGTATTGACTTTCATTTTCACACTTCATTAATAAACTGACTAATATCAGTTTTTATCCTGAGCATCATCAGGTAATTTTTAGGTTTATTTAGATAGTTTTGCTCCATCATTAAGGTAAACCTCATCATTGATGGAAATCATTTTCGTTTTAATTTTTATTTCTCTGGTTTTAGCAGTTGGGTTTCTCATTGCTTTTTTGTGGTCGCTAAAAACGGGGCAATTTGAAGACGGGGATTCTCCGGCAATGCGGATGTTGTTTGAAAAGAAGAAAACGACCAGTAAGGAGGCCAACCAATGATGAATATAAACCAAGGAATCTAAATCAACTGTTTTATGGAAATGCAGAAATTTTCGTACAATAACACGGTAGTCCGCAACTTTTTACTTGCGGGTCTGGTGTTCGGGTTAGTCGGAATGATTGTCGGCCTACTCGTTGCTTTGCAGCTCATCTTCCCCTGGATGAGTTTTGACTTATCCATTTTAGGCTATGGTCGTATTCGTGCTTTACACACCAATGCGGTCATTTTTGCATTTGTGGGTAACGCGATGTTTGCGGGGATTTATTACTCCCTTCAGCGTTTATTAAAAACGCGCTTAGCCAGTGATTTTCTTACCAATTTCCACTTTTGGGGCTGGCAGTTGATTATCATTTCGGCGGTGATTACGTTACCTTTAGGAATAACTTCATCAAAAGAATACGCCGAGCTTGAATGGCCTATCGACATTGCCATTGCACTCGTATGGGTAGCTTTTGGGGTAAACATGTTTTGGACCATTCTCAAGCGTCGTGAGAGACACCTCTATGTAGCCATTTGGTTTTACATTGCCACCTTTGTTACCGTAGCTGTTCTCCATATTTTCAATAACATTGAAATTCCTGTTCACTTTATGAAGAGTTACTCTGCTTACAGCGGAGTGAAAGATGCTCTAGTACAATGGTGGTATGGTCATAACGCGGTAGCTTTCTTCCTTACCACTCCTATTCTAGGTTTGATGTATTACTTCCTTCCCAAGGCGGCTAATCGTCCAATCTACTCCTATAAACTATCAATCATTCATTTCTGGGCGCTCATCTTCATCTATATTTGGGCTGGTCCTCACCACTTACTTTACACTGCTTTACCCGACTGGGCTCAGAGTCTTGGTGTTGTATTTAGTGTGATGCTCATCTTCCCTTCTTGGGGTGGTATGATCAACGGACTTTTAACCCTTAGAGGTGCTTGGGATAAAGTTCGTGAGAGTGCTGTTCTTAAATTTTTCGTAGTAGCAGTTACGGCTTACGGTATGGCTACCTTCGAAGGACCTATGCTTTCATTGAAAAGTGTAAACGCTTTGGCACACTACACGGATTGGATTCCCGCCCACGTACACATTGGAACCTTAGGCTGGAATGGCTTCATGGTTTTTGGTATGGCCTACTGGCTTATTCCTAAAATGTACCGCACCAATCTCTACAGCGAGAAAATGGCCAATACCCACTTCTGGATTGGAACCCTCGGTATCGTATTCTGGGCACTGCCTATGTACGTGAGTGGTTTTACTCAGAGTTTGATGTGGAAGCAATTTAATCCAGACGGAACACTAGTATATGGTAACTTCTTAGAAACCGTTACCCAGTTGATGCCCATGTATGCCTTGCGTGCCATTGGGGGTGGACTTTACATCATTGGTATTGTGTTTATGTTTGTAAACATCTATCGCACGATGCGCGCTGGAGATTTCGAGGCCGAAGAGTCTGCCGAAGCACCGGCATTGGCTCCTACGTACAAAAAGCACAAAGGCGAGCACTGGCACAGAGGCATCGAGCGTCGCCCTACTCAATTGATGATTTTGAGTATTGTGGTAATCCTTATTGGTGGCGCCATCGAAATCATTCCTACCATAATGGTGGATAGCAATATTCCTAAAATCGAAAGTGTTAAGCCATACACCGCCCTTGAATTAGAAGGTCGCGACTTGTACATACGAGAGGGATGTAATGCTTGTCATTCCCAGATGGTTCGTCCGTTCCGCTCAGAAACTGTTCGCTATGGTGAATACTCTAAAGCCGGTGAATTTGTGTACGACTTCCCATTCCTTTGGGGATCGAAACGCACCGGGCCAGACCTTCATCGTGTAGGAGGAAAGTATCCACACAGCTGGCACTACAAGCACATGTGGGAACCCACCTATACTTCCGACGGATCTATTATGCCTCGTTACCCTTGGTTGTTTAACAATGAGCTAAACACCAAGTACACCCAGAAAAAATTGCGTGTTATGCAAACTCTTGGTGTGCCATATACAGATGAGGAAGTAGATAACGCCTTGGTTCACCTAGAAGAGCAGTCTAAAATGATTGCCGATGAGTTGAATGAAGACCCGGATATTAATGTTGACCACCGCGAAGAAATCATCGCTATGATTGCCTACCTACAACGCTTAGGTACGGATATCAAAGTGAAGAGTGAAGTAGCAGAAAACCGATAAGCCATGTTTAAATTCATCAAAGGACACATGGAAACCATCTGTAATATTGAGTGGTACCCCATACTATCGCTAGTTATTTTCTTCGCCTTTTTTAGCATCATGCTCGTTAGAGTATTTATGATGAAAAAGGAAGAGTACAAGGAAGAAAGCAACCTTCCCTTGGAAGATTAAACCGCACCTAACCATAAACCAATTGACCCCAAACATCTCTCATGAGATGCTCAAATCAAAGACGTATTTTGTGAGAGATGTTCCAAGGGTTGAAAACATAAATTCCGAATTATGAATACCAAATTAAATCCCAAGGCATTAATTGCGCTACTGGTGTTGCCAGCTTCTGCATTTGCCTCTAGTGCCGACTTATATTCCGGACTAATTAAAGACCCGTATTTCTGGTTGTTTCTGATGGTAGCCGTTCTTCTTCTTTTGGCCTACTACTCGGTTAAACGTGCCTTCGATACCATTGCTAAAAAGATGCGTCCCGAACTTTCCACCGAGGAAGCTGAAGAAGCCGAGCTTGCTGATGAGCCCCAAGGTGCATTTGCTAAGTGGTACCAAAACTTTGCTGGTCTTAAGCCTATGTCAAAAGAAAAAGACATGCTTCTCGATCACGAATATGACGGCATTCGTGAACTCGATAATTCACTTCCACCTTGGTGGCTGTACGGATTCTACGTAACCATTCTTATTGCAGTTGGATACTTACTTCACTATCATGTTTTGGGCACCGGAAAACTCCAAATTGAAGAGTATAAAGCCGAAATTGCCAATGCCGAAGCATCCGTAGCCGCTTACTTTGAGAAACTCGGCGGTATGGTTGACGAAACCAATGTAACCGTAGTGGAAGACGATGCCCGCTTAGCAAACGGTAGAAAAATTTATGAAATAAACTGTGTAGCTTGTCATGCCGCTGACGGTGGTGGCGGAGTAGGTCCAAACCTTGCTGATGAGTACTGGATTCACGGGGGAACCATCAACGATGTATTTAGAATCATCAAGTATGGAGCTGCTGACAAGGGAATGATTGCGTGGAAAGACCTTCTCGGTCCGGCAGATATGCAGGATGTGGCTAGCTACATTCTCACTTTCCAAGGAACAGAGCCTGCAAACCCTAAAGCTCCTCAAGGAGAAAAAATGGAATAAGCCAAACGTACCAAACCATTCCAAACCGAAACGCCGAAGAGACATTTCTTTTCGGCGTTTTTATTTGATATTAGCTGGCAATCGAAATGGCAAAAAATGATAAAGGCCATTAAGGAAAGGTCTTTTAGGAAAAAATGATTAATAGAAAAAAATGTTTTGGTAAATTGAAAATGTGCGTATATTTGCACCCGCAAAATGCGAGAATAGCTCAGTTGGTAGAGCACGACCTTGCCAAGGTCGGGGTCGCGGGTTCGAGTCCCGTTTCTCGCTCCATTCAAATCCCGGTTCACCCGGGATTTTTTTTTTACCCCAATCCCAGCTACATTTAAGGTCTAATAAACTTACTTAGCGTATTTTTTGGGCTCGCTAAATTTTTCGTTGAAAATATAAAACCAACAAAATAAAATGACAGATTTCCGCATTGAAAAAGATACCATGGGCGAAGTAAAAGTTCCGGCAAACGCCTACTGGGGAGCCCAAACAGAAAGAAGTAGAAGCAACTTTAAAATTGGTAAAGAGGCAAGCATGCCAATAGAGATCATTCGCGGATTTGCCTACCTTAAAAAAGCTGCGGCGCATGCCAACTGTGAACTTCAAGTTTTAGAGGAGAAAAAACGCGACCTCATTTCACAAGTATGTGACGAAATTTTAGAAGGCAAGCTCGACAATGAATTCCCCTTGGTAATTTGGCAAACTGGAAGTGGAACGCAGTCAAACATGAACGTCAATGAAGTGGTTGCCAATCGTGCACACGTACTTGCGGGCAACAAACTCGGAGAAGGAAGTCGCCTCATCCACCCCAACGACGACGTAAACAAATCTCAATCGAGCAACGATACCTTCCCCACGGGTATGCACATCGCCGCTTACAAAAAAGTTGTGGAAGTGACTATTCCCGGGGTGAAAATGCTCAGAGACACCCTAGCCGCAAAAGCAGAGGCATTTAAAGACGTGGTAAAAATTGGTCGTACCCACTTGATGGACGCCACACCGCTTACCTTAGGTCAAGAGTTTTCCGGCTATGTATCCCAACTCGATCACGGACTTAAAGCCTTAACCAACACCCTTGATCACCTTTCCGAACTCGCCCTAGGCGGCACCGCAGTTGGTACGGGAATCAATACCCCCGAAGGCTACGCAGAGTTGGTTGCCAAAAAAATAGCCGATTTTACTGGACTCCCTTTCCGTAGTGCCGAAAATAAATTTGAAGCACTTGCCGCCCACGATGCTATCGTAGAAACTCACGGTGCGTTAAAACAACTGGCTGTTTCACTCAACAAAATCGCCAACGACATTCGTCTTTTAGCATCCGGACCGCGCTCGGGAATTGGTGAAATCCTCATCCCCGAAAATGAACCCGGAAGTTCAATCATGCCTGGCAAGGTAAACCCTACCCAAGCCGAAGCTTTAACGATGGTGTGCGCGCAAGTTATTGGCAACGATACAAGCATTTCCGTAGGTGGTATGCAAGGCCACTACGAGCTCAACGTATTCAAACCCGTAATGGCGGCAGCTATCCTCGAGAGTGCCCAACTTATTGGAGATGCTTGTGTGTCGTTTAATAACAACTGTGCGGTAGGCATCGAACCCAACCATCAAGTAATCAAGCGCCATCTAGACAATAGTCTGATGCTCGTAACCGCATTAAATACCAAAATCGGTTACGAAAATGCCGCACTCATTGCCAAAACAGCACATAAAAACGGAACAACCCTTAAAGAAGAATCTATCAATCTAGGCTTACTTACCGCCGAGGAATTTGATGAGTGGGTGAAACCCGAAAATATGGTTGGCCGAAGATAATTTCTTTGCACATCCTAATTACAAAAAAATGCACTGCCGTAATGGTGGTGCATTTTTTTTAGCCCTAGAAAAAAAGCTTCAACTACTTCGTTGCAAAATCAAGCTCCATATCACAAACAATTTCAGTGCATTAAAGTCAAAAATTCAATTTTGCAATGTTGACATTGCAATTTTATGGTATTTTTGTAATGTGTAAATTGCAAAAAAATAAAAAATTGTAATGTTGACTTAGCAAAAATGCATAAATTTGCAATGTGTAAATGGCAAAAATTACCTTTGAGTTGTCATTTTCGAGATAAAATAACGCGATATGGAAAGCATACTTGAAGCCAGCAAGCTTGTGTTAGAACAGCTAAATGTGAAGTTCAATCGATATATGGATATTGATTGGAACGACAGGCTTATTGGTGTAACCGGTGCGCGCGGTGTGGGCAAAACCACTTTTTTGCTCGACCACATGAAATACGCACTACCCAAATCCAACAAAGCTGTGTATGCATCACTAGACGATTTATACTTCTCTACCCATACCTTAGTAGAGTTTGCTGACGAATGGCAAAAGAAGGGGGGTACACATCTTTTCTTAGATGAAGTTCACAAGTACCAAAACTGGTCGCAAGAACTTAAAAACATCTATGACAGATACCCGATGCTTCAGGTAGTATTTACGGGGTCATCGCTATTGCACATACATCAAGGGAAGGCCGACTTGAGCAGGCGAGCGGTAATGTATTCAATGAACGGTCTATCGTTTCGGGAGTTTCTACAAATAGAAACCGGAGAGCGCTTTGCTGCCTATAGTTTGCAAGCCATTCTTAAAGAACACGAAGAAATTGCTCAGGAAATATTACGGAAGGTAAAGCCACTGGAACACTTCGAGAAATACTTATCACACGGATACTATCCATATTATTTAGAGAGCAACAAAACGTACCATAAAAAGCTAATCAGCACCATGTGGCTAATGCTTGAAGTTGACTTACCGTATATGCGACATGTTGAGGTAAAGTATATTCACAAAATCAAAAAAATGCTTACCTACATAGCGCATTCGCTGCCATTTCAACCCAATGTTACCAAGCTTGCTAGCGATTTAGAAATTTCTCGCCACACGGTAATGCTTTACCTCAACTACTTGGAAGAAAGCGAAATACTAAACCTATTGCATAGCCCTTCTTCCACCGACACACACATGGCTAAGCCGGAAAAGGTGTACCTTCACCACCCTAATCTGGCATACGCCATCCATGCCCAAAAGCCGGAAATTGGAATGCTAAGGGAGAGCTTTTTCTTTAACCAAGTCAACAACGTTTATAGCGTTCAAAGCAATCCTTACGGAGATTTCTTGGTAGAGGAGCAGCATGTATTTGAAATTGGGGGTAGGTCAAAAACCCGCAAACAAATCAAACATAATCAAGAGGCATTTATTGCTGCCGATAATCTCGAATACGGTCATGACAAAACCATCCCGTTATGGTTATTTGGGTTTTTATACTAAACGTGAAAGTAGCTAAAATGCGAAATTGCTAAAAAATGCGTTCTTTTCTAAAAGCCTGCCTATGTTGCGCAAATATTTATTCGTAATAAGTCTTGTTATACAAGCTTTTGCCTGTCTTGCACAGGAAGCATTTTTTTTACAACTCGCTGATTCTGCGTATACATTAACTAAACAACTAGTTACGTATGACCCCAGTTACCGGCAAATAGCTTACCCTATGGGGGATGTTCCATCTGACAAAGGAGTTTGCACCGATGTGGTAATTCGTGCCTACAGAAAAATGGGGATCGATCTTCAAAAAGAGGTACACGAAGATATGGCAGCCCATTTTCACCTCTACCCAAAAAACTGGGGTCTTTCGAAACCAGATAAAAACATCGACCATCGCAGGGTGCCCAATCTTATGACATTTTTCAGCAGAAAAGGTGTTTCCAAAAAAATATCGGATAAGGCAGAAGACTATCAGCCTGGTGATATTGTCTGCTGGAATTTAGGAGGTGGAATTACCCATATCGGTATTGTGAGCAATAAAAAAATAAATAATCGCTATATGATTATTCACAATATCGGACAGGGGCAAGTAATGGAGGATTGTTTGTTTAAGTTTACGATTATCGGCCACTACCAATATAAATAGTGTCTGTCTATAAAGTATTAGCGGCGTTGCACTTGGATTGAAAACAGTCATTGACCTTAGTCAACTCCTTGTTTTCAATCCTGCGTACGCCTTGCTACTGAACTTTCTGAATCAGACTCCTGACTTTGGACATACACTCAGTTATATCTGTTTTAGTTGATTTGGAAAATATCAACCGTTTCAAATTTTTTCAAAAAAAATTGCATTATTGGTGTAGTTTTGTCTAATGCTACAGGACATCTTTTTCCGCAGAATTGACAACAGTCCACTGATTATTTTTCGGTGGATGTTTGGTTTTTTGATTTTTGCAGAATCCGCCGGAGCTATAGCTACAGGTTGGGTGAGAGAAAATATGGTAGAGCCTACATTTTCATTCACTTTCATTGGGTTTGAATGGCTCAATCACCTATTGGGTCCACAGATGTACGTGTTTTATTCCGTTATGGCGGTTTTTGGTTTGATGGTAATGCTCGGTTACCGCTACCGTTTGGCAATGTTGGGCTTTTCATTGATGTGGACTATTACCTACTTGATGCAAAAAACCTCATATAACAATCACTATTATCTCTTAGTCATATTGAGCTTCTGGATGTGCCTGTTGCCTGCACACCACTACGCAAGTCTAGATGTAAAACAGGGGCGAGTGCAAAAAGACTTGGGAATGTACAACTGGCACCGATGGTCGATGATAGCGATAATGGCTATAGCTTATATCTACGGAAGCGTAGCAAAAGTGTATCCCGATTGGTTAGAAGCAACTTTTATCCGCCGAGCATTCACCAACCGCTACGAAACGCCATGGCTTCAAAGCATTTTCAACGCCTCCTCCTTCCATTACTTCATCAGCTACACCGGTATTCTGTTCGATTTACTCGTAGTTCCTGCTCTCCTTTGGAAACCCACAAGATGGCTAGCCGTAGCGGCCTCGTTCGTTTTTCACCTATTCAACTCCGCCGTTTTTCAAATAGGTATTTTCCCCTACATGTCTCTGGCTTTTCTCGTATTCTTTTTCCCGCCAGAAAACATAAAAAACACTTGGCTTCGGAAAAAACCTCCGTTTCATAATCAATTACAAGGAATCCCCAAAAATGCCTCGTTCACTATGTGGAGTATTTCGGTTTTTATGCTCGTTCAGCTTCTACTTCCACTGCGTCACCACCTTAT
>JBHYFA010000102.1:0-8905 GCA_051859825.1 Schleiferiaceae bacterium | reverse complement strand
TTTTTCATGCATTGTTAATTTCCAAAAAACAAGCATATTTATTTTCCGGTAACATCCTGGGAAGATAAACTTGCTTTCGATATCTTTTATGCTAATAACATCAGCTTTTTACTTGATTTAAAAATTCTATATTTGACCATCCGCCGTGTAGTTTTCAAAAGGCGTAAGGATGGTTTTTTTCAATTTAACAAAACCCAACAAAAATCACAAAATCCATGAACCACGACATCAAAATGGTTGATCTTAAAGCTCAGTATGAAAGAGTGAAAGAACAAATCGACAACGGAATTCAAGAGGTAATCGATCAAACGGCATTTATTAAGGGACCGGCGGTACATCGCTTTCAAAGTAATTTAGAAACCTACTTGAGAGTCAAGCACGTTATACCGTGTGCGAACGGTACGGATGCTTTGCAAATTGCACTTATGGGTTTGGGTTTAGAGCCGGGCGATGAGGTTATCACTCCTTCATTTACTTACGTTGCAACAGCCGAAGTGGTGGCTTTATTACAGCTTAAGCCAGTTCTTGTGGATGTTTATCCAGATTCTTTCATGATAAATGTTGAGCAGATTGAATCGGTAATTACTTCAAAAACCAAGGCCATAGTTCCGGTTCATCTATTTGGGCAGTGCGCGAATATGGATGCTATTCTGGAAATTGCAAAAAAACATAATTTGTATGTTGTTGAAGATACGGCACAGGCCATTGGTTCGGAATACACATTTTCTGATGGAAGAAAGGCAATGGCCGGAACCATGGGAGATATTGGGTGTACCAGTTTCTTTCCTTCTAAAAACTTAGGTTGCTACGGTGATGGTGGTGCTATGTACACTAATGACGATACTCTTGCGGCCAAGTTACGTATGATTGCCAATCACGGTCAGTCTGTGCAATACCAACACGATGAAATTGGTGTGAACAGCAGGCTTGATACAATTCAGGCGGCTATTTTGGATGTAAAACTTCAGCACCTTGATGCCTATTCTGCAGCTCGTCGTAAAGCTGCGGATTATTACGACCACGCATTTGCCAATCATTCAAAGATTACTACGCCATACCGCATACCCAATTCAACGCACGTATTTCACCAATATACTTTAACGCTTCACCCTTCCGTAGATAGAGATCGAGTTCGTGAATTACTAAAAGAAAAGGGTGTTCCGAGCATGGTTTACTATCCCATACCATTGCATCATCAGAAGGCTTTTTTACCGTTTCAAAAACCGGGAGTTAGCTTCCCTGTAACCGAAGATTTGGTAAAACGCGTTATTTCCTTGCCAATGCATACCGAAATGACGGATGAACAACTGGAGTATATTACCTCATCATTTATCGAGGTCGTAGATTCACTTTGATTTGAAGTTGCTTATTTTTATACCAACGTACAGCTCAGTTGAAGCTTTTTTAGATAGCTTGCTAGAACGGCTATCTGAAAACAAAATTGATGTTTTATTAGTTTGTGGTGCAACTTTAGAAGAGGTTAAGTGGGATGTATCAAATGTTCAAAGCTCGGTACAAACCATTTTCATGAATATTCCACGAGGACTTTCTCCTTTAGGATTATTAAAATCAATTTTTCGTTTTCAACAAATTGTAAAAAACGAATCCCCTGATATTATTCATGCCCATTTCTCTATTCCTTCATTGATTTTGGCTTTGGTTTCATCAAAGGCAATTAAGTTGGCTACCTATCAGGGTTTATATCATACGCAAGAAAGTGGAATAAAAGCTAAATTAATAGGTGTTCTAGAACGTTTCTCAATCAAGAAGATGGATGTAGCTTATGTTGTATCTGAGTATGATAAAAAGAAAGTAAACCTTCCCAATCTTTACGTTCAGCCAGGTAATGGATTTGGAGTTCGCTCCGAGTTGTTTAACCCAAATAAATTTTCAAGCATCAATGAATCAAAGAGAAAAATAGGCTTACCTACGGATAAGAGGATATTACTTTTTACTGGTAGATATGTTCCTTTTAAGGGTTTTTCGATTCTTCCAGAGATTCTTACTGAGTTACATGACCCCAGTGTTTGCTTGGTTACTTGCGGCGTAATTGATAAGCTTCATCCAATTGAAGAATCCTTAATTAATCATCCACAGTGGATAGATTTAGGATGGCGACAGGACATTGCGGAAATAATGTATTGTTCAGATATATTTTTGTTTCCAAGTTTAAGAGAGGGTATGCCTGTAAGTCTTATGGAGGCTATGTGTATGAACTTACCGTCTATAGTTGCACCTGTTAGGGGTAGTAGTGAGTTAATAGAACATTTAAAAACAGGTTACATTGTAGAAAGCCATACTGCATATCAATATGCCAGAGGAGTTGAGTCTATTCTGAATAATGAAGAATTGAATGAGAACATTAAACGCAATTTAGAAAATTTAGCTCCAAAGCTTAATAGAAGTAATTATGATTCTTGGCAGGTACAGGAGTATGAAAAAGTGCTTGAAAAATGCTAGTTCACCGAATAATAATTATTCGGATAATTTCTAGAGGCGTACAATTGATTTTTATTGAATGTCACCTTAATTTGGCTAATGAGCAAGCAGCATAAATATATCTTTTTCATAGATAACCAAGATGTTGAGCTTGGGATAGAAGTTGGTGGTCAATTAAAAGTTCTTACGGAAAAATGTACTGTAACGGGTACTTCCACTGAGTTAAGATTATCCTTTTCTGGTAATGAAATAGAGTTATTTGAAGTTAAAACAACCCTGTGGTTGAAAGAAAAATACAAAGGTGTAATCATTCCTCATTTTTTTAATGACCTTAGAGTAAAACAGAAATTATTCAATTGGGCGTTTGAGAATGAATTCGCAATCAAAATAGCTTTTTGTAATGACGTAGGATTATGGAAGCTAAGGAAAGCGGGAATTGATGACTATTTTTCACAGCCGGCTTCCAGTCCGTCTCATCAAAATCTTTCTTCTTGTTTTGCTGATAGAACGATAATGGTCACCGGTGCCGCCGGTTCCATCGGTTCGGAAATTCTTCGTCAGGTATTGCATTACAGTCCCAAGGAGGTTATCGCCATTGATCAGGCGGAGAGTGCCTTGTATGATTTGGAGATGGAGTTGTTGCATAATAGGCCCAATCATCATTTAGTCACTCGTTTTGTCGTGGCGGATGTGACCCGTAAGGAGCGGATGGATCACGTGTTTGCCAAGTGGCAGCCGGACATCATTTTCCACGCGGCGGCCTACAAACACGTTCCTTTGATGGAAGCGCACCCGTACGAGGCGGTAAAAGTCAATATAATGGGTACTAAGCGTTTGGCAGATTTAGCCGTGCAGTACAACGTCAAGAAATTCGTGATGGTCAGCACCGATAAGGCGGTTAATCCTACCAACGTAATGGGTGCCAGCAAGCGCTTGGCGGAGATGTACGTGCAAAACCTCAACTGTAGGGGAGCTTCTACCCAGTTTATCACCACCCGCTTTGGTAACGTGCTGGGCAGTAATGGTTCGGTGATTCCCCTTTTCCGCAAGCAAATCGAGCAGGGCGGTCCGCTCACCATCACCCACCCGGATATTACCCGTTATTTCATGACCATCCCCGAGGCCTGTAATCTCGTCTTGGAGGCCGGCGCCATGGGCAAAGGCGGTGAAATCTACGTCTTCGACATGGGCGAGAGCGTCAAAATCGTCGATCTGGCCAAAAACATGATTCGTCTGAGCGGTCTCACCCTCGGCAAAGACATCGACATCAAATTCACCGGTCTTCGTCCGGGCGAAAAACTCTACGAGGAGCTCCTCGCATCCACCGAGGGCACGCGTCCCACCCACCACGAGAAAATCATGATCGCCGACGTACGCAAGGTAGATTCCGAGCAGTTGGAATACATCATCAACGGTCTCAAAATCGCCCTCAATGGTGGTGACGCCAACGAAATCGTCCGCTTAATGAAGTCGATGGTCAAGGAGTTTAAGAGTAATAATTCGGAGTATAGTCGGTTGGATTAGGCTGAAGAGCCTTTGGCTCTTTGCCAGCATGGAGGGCTTCGCGCGCATGGAGGGCTTCGCCCGCATGGAGCGCTGACGCGCGCACAGACGACTCACGCCCACGAAAGCATGACAAGACACGACCTCTCCCCGACCTCCTAACACCTCCCTGCGGCCTTCGGCCTCCATGCCGCGCAGCGCAGCAAGCGCCCAAGCGCGCGACAGCGCCCCATGCTTCTTTTTCACCGCAAAGACGCAAAGTTCGCAAAGCGGATTCTCTGCGTTCCTCTGCGCCTCCCGACAGCGCTGCTGTACGGGACAAGTTTCGCGGTGAAAAAAGACGCATTTAGCCCACACCAGCCCATCTGTGCCGCGAAGCGAACTGCGCGGGCGTCAGCCCACCTGTGCTTGCAAAGCAAAACTGCGCGGGCGCAGCCCAACTGCGCGCGACAGCGCCCCCTTAACTTTTTTACCCAATAAAACTAATTTTATATTACTTTTACCGCATAAAAATACATTTTACTTCATTTTATGTCAACGAGAAAAGCGGGGTGTCTTTGGCTAGTATCACATTTTGAGCTTACTGGCTTTCAATTGACGCACCGGTCATATATTGGTACGAGGGATAAAATCGAACTATCTGGTGATGGCTGTATAGATCAGACTTATGGTTTAAAATATGCCCCTAAGGCGGATGATGTATATAGCCATTTAGAATTCATGTTGAAGTATGATGATTTAAACCTTGATCTTTTGTCGGCAATTTTTAGCAGACTTGAAGAGCAAGAACTTACAAAATGGATTCTCAAGCGTCCGAGCGGCCGATACACAAGAAGAATTGGGTATTTGTTTGAATGGTTGACCAAACGCAAATTAAATATTGATACCAAAGTTGGTGGTAATTATATTGATTTGTTAGACCCTGAGCGTTATGTCACCGGGAATTCAATTAAATCTCAGCGCTGGCGAGTTAACGACAATTTTTTGGGTGTATCGGAATTTTGTCCCATCGTTAGAAAAACGCAAGGACTAAGTGAATGGCTTTCTAAGGATGTAAGGAAAGAAATTCATAACTTAAGAACAGCATATTCATACGAAGTATTTCAGCGTGCAAGTCACTATTTGTATAGGAAAGAAACCCGATCATCGTACGAAATTGAAAGTGAAAAACCATCGTCGAAGCGTGTAGATCGTTTTATGCGAATTCTTTATGAAGCAGGGAAACAGCCGTTTTTAGAACTTATGTCGGAGAATGCATTAACGAAGTTACAGAATGAGATTGTAGATCACCGATATGCTCAATCTGGATTTCGCGATTTTCAAAACTATATTGGACAAACAAATTATCGCGGTGAGGAAATGTGCCATTATGTTTGTCCTCCCCCAGAAATAGTACATTCTCTGATGAATGGTCTTGCAGCCTTAGAAGAAAAATCAGCTGGAGCACCAGAAATTGTTCGTGCAGCAATGATAGTCTTTGGGTTTGTTTTTATTCATCCGTTTTTGGATGGAAATGGGCGGATACACCGTTTTCTAATCCATGATATGCTTACACGTGATGGCTTGGCTGAGCAAGGACTTATCATACCCGTTTCTGCACACATGCTGCAGAATATTTCTGAATATGACAGCGTGCTCGAAAGGTATTCAAAGCCATTGATGGAGCGTATTCAATTTTCTATTTTGGAAAAAGGGGAATTGCAAATTGATAATCCCGACCATGTATCCTCTTATTTTCGATATCCTGATTTAAGCGTGCAAAGTGAGTACCTTGCGAAAACGATTTTTTCATCAATACAGGAGGATTTATCTCAAGAACTCTATTTTTTGCAACGCTATGATGAATTAAAAAAGGAGCTTCAAGAATTAATTGACATGCCAGATAAGCGATTAAACAACCTCATTTTATACCTTCATCAGAACAAAGGAATATTTCCCAACAGAAGAAAAAAACAATTTGAGGAAATTACAGAGAACGAATTTGTGGCTATCGAGGCGATTTATAAGGAAATCTTTCTGTGAGGCGCTGACGCGTGCAGAGGGCAGCTCAACGCCTAAACGCCTAAACGCCTAAACAGTTATGAGTGATGGGTTTTGAGTTATGAGTGGGTGGGCGAGTTCAGGATCGGCTCACCACCTCAACAGCTCAACGCCTAAACGCCTCAACGTCTCAACACCTCAACGCCTCAACGTCTCAACGCCTCAACGCCTAAACAGTTATGAGTGATGGGTTTTGAGTTATGAGTGGGTGGGCGAGTTCAGGATCGGCTCACCACCTCAACAGCTCAACGCCTCAACGCCTCAACGCTTTTTGTGGTAGATTGGGAACACGCTAATGCAAGCAGAGAGCGGAGGGCGATTACGTCCCGTGATTGATACCTTTTAACGGTAGATTAATCCTGTAGAGACGCACGGCAGTGCGTCTTTCTACCCGCCTATCTGTCTCTATCCATTTTTAGATCAATTTCAATTTTTCACCTTTTTTTTCACCGCGAAGACGCAAAGTTCGCAAAGCGGATTCTCTGCGTTCCTCTGCGCCTTCGCGGTGAAAAAAGACGCATTTAGCACACATCAGCCTATCTGTGCCGCGAAGCGAACTGTGCTTGCGAAGCAAAACTGCGCGGGCGTCAGCCCAACTGAGCGCAACAGCGCCCCATGCATCACTCACGAGGCCTCTCCGCCCACGAACGCAATCGAAAACCACCACCACGCCCAGACAACCGACACCCGACCGATCTAAATCGATAAATGGGCTCTTGTTTCCTGAGTTCCGGATGATTTTTTTCTTAATTTTGTAACAAATTTACAACCAAATTGTTAGCGTCTTGTTTTTTGAAAAATGGGTGTCCTGCAATAAAAAGGCAAGAGTTCGTTAAAATAATTCGTTGACTTGATGATTTTAAAACAATCAGATAATTAGTAGGATAAAAAATAAATATCTTGAAGTTGGATAGCCTAAAACTCATTCCAAAATTGATTGCTAATAATGGGTGTCCTATCCGGAAAACAGGAGCGCAACAGCGCCCCATGCATCACTCACGAGGCCTCTCCGCCCACGAACGCAATCGAAAACCACCACCACGCCCAGACAACCGACACCCGACCGATCTAAATCGATAAATGGGCTCTTGTTTGTCCGCCCTCTGCGTATCAAGCACTCTTTCATCAGGTACAACCCTAAAAAATCAATTTTTTGACGTATTTTTGCGGTTATAAACATAAATAAATGATATCACGTCCAAAATACATTGAAGCCATTATTCCTTTTATTGGGAAGCCACAAATAAAAATCATTACTGGCATCAGGCGGTCTGGTAAATCTACGGTATTGCGTTTGCTCAAGGAAGAAATTGCGCAAAGAGGTGTTCAACCTGAGCAAATTATTTCCATCAATTTTGAAAGTTTTGCCCATTCAGATTTGTTGGAAGCCTCAAAATTGTATGCGTTTATTCGTCAGAAGATTAAATCTGAAAATAAACACTATTTGCTTTTAGACGAAATTCAGGAAGTGAATCAATGGGAAAAAGCCGTCAACTCTCTTTTGGTAGATTTTAACATAGACATCTATTTGACCGGATCTAATTCTCATTTGTTGTCATCGGAGTTGTCAACCTATTTGGCAGGTAGATATGTGGAAATTCCGGTATATACGTTGTCATATCAGGAATTTTTAGATTTTAGAAAGCATTATTTTCCTGAACATCAAAACGGTGGGGATCTTTTTACAAATTATTTGCGAAAAGGTGGCTTTCCAGTAATTCATACTGCAGATTACCTTGAAGAGTCGGCCTACAAAGTGGTTTATGATATCTATTCTTCCGTTATACTTAGAGATACGGTGCAACGCTATAAAATCCGGGATATTGAATTGCTTGAACGCGTCATAAAGTATGCGATAGATAATATTGGTAATACCTTTTCAGGAAAAAACGTTGCCGATTATTTTAAGAGTCAGCAGCGAAAAATCGATATCAATACGGTTTACAACTATCTACATGCCTTGGAAGGTGCATTTGTATTATATCGCGTGCCCCGTTACGATCTTAAAGGTAAGGAGATTCTCAAGACGCAAGAAAAATTTTATGTAAGTGATGTTTCATTGATCTATGCCACCATAGGAAATCGTGACAGAATGATAGGGGGGATATTGGAAAATATAGTGTTTTTAGAATTGAAAAGAAGAGGGTATAAGGTATTTGTTGGTAAGTTAGGCAATTACGAAATTGATTTTGTAGCTGAAAAAGCAGGGGAGAAAATGTATATACAGGTAGCATATAAATTGGAAAGTGAGCAAACCGTAAAGCGTGAATTTGGGCATCTATTGTCTATACGCGATCAGTATCCTAAATTCGTTATTACTATGGATGAATTTTGGAGAGATAACATAGAAGGCGTACAGCATTTGTTTATAACGGATTTTTTATTGCGCTAATAGCCCAAGCCTACCTGAGCTTGCGAAGCAAAACTGCGCGCGCAATAGCGCCCCATGCTTTAATCACGAGGCTTCAACGCCCACGACAGCTTTGAAAAACGCTACCGCGCAACCCTCCGCCCTCCGCCCTCCGCCCTCCGCCCTCCGCTCTCTGCCCTCCGCCATAAAACGCTACCCTCTAAAATATGCACAACAATAACCCTTTTATTTGCACAATTGTGTTTGTGTGAAGTAATTTGAAGGTGATAAATAAGGTGTATGAATTATCTAGAAAGATTGATTGAGAGTGATTTAAAGACTAAAATATCGGCATCTGGAGCGGTGTTGATTAAAGGGCCTAAATCCTGTGGTAAAACTGAAACGGCAAAACGATATGCAAAAAGTATATTGAGAATGGATCAACACGGTTGGTAGATTGGGAACACGCTAATGCAAGCAGAGAGCGGAGGGCGATTACGTCCCGTGATTGATACCTTTTAACGGTAGATTAATCCTGTAGAGACGCACGGCAGTGCGTCTTTCTACCCGCCT
>JBHYFA010000101.1:0-8920 GCA_051859825.1 Schleiferiaceae bacterium | reverse complement strand
GTGAGTGATAATCACGCTGCACTTGGCGACAATACGCAGGTATATACTGAGGCTTATGCTTCGATGAATATTTTTTACGGTTTCGGAGCAAAATTCCGAACTTCTTATTCCACGAGTCTGGCGGTAGAAATTGTGATTCATAATGCGGGTACCAATCAAATGGGTGGTGTAGTAGTGAATTCAGATACCGCTCCAAACGATCGGTATGGGGGTGTAATGCTTAGCTTTTCGAAAATGTTTTTTTAAACTAACTAGTGGCTGTCTATAAAGTCCGATAGCTTCGTTATGCTCAATTGAAAATCCAGTCATTTACTTCAGTAAACTCCTTGATTTTCAATTATCGCAAGCCTCGCTCTCGAACTTTCTAGAGCAGCCACTTGCACTTTACAGACAGACTCTAACTAGTGGCTGTCTATAAAGTCCGATGACGGCGTTATGCTCATCCGAAAATCAGGTCATCCCGACAAAGACTTGTCGGGACTCCTGTTTTTCAGATTTCGCATGCCTTGTCCTCGAACTTTCTAGCCTAGACATTTAGACTACATGGACAGGCTCTAACTAGCGATTCATTATAAAAATCACCAAGGAACATTTTTTCTCTTTACAGGTTGTTTTCGTTGTTGTTATTTTACAACCTCAAACTTGAAAAGAAAAAATTAAGCTTTAATGAGTTCTTCATCACCTTCTGCTGTGGTTATTGGTGCAGGGATAGCCGGCTTGGCCACTGCACTCCGTCTAAGAGCCAAAGGCTATACTGTAGATGTTTACGAGCAAGCCAGTCACCCCGGTGGAAAAATGGGTATGTGGGAATCGAAGGGATACCGCTTTGATACGGGACCTTCGCTTTTTACCATGCCGCAATTGGTAGATCAAACGCTATTTGAATCGGGGTGCAATCCGCGTGAATACATTAAGTATTTCAAGCACGCTAAGGCGTGTACCTATTTTTGGGAAGATGGTACAGAATTGATTGCTGCGGGGAATCCCGTTGAGTTTTCTGCGGAAATAGCCAAGATTTTCGATGTACGTCAAGACACCGTAATCAATTATTTTCAGGATGCAGCCAAAATGTTTGAAGTAACCAAAGGCGTATTCCTGGAGCGTTCGCTGCATCGCTGGCAAACCTATCTCTCTGCCGATGTGTTCAAAGCCATTCCGTGGTTGCCTTACTTAGGACTCTTTTCTACTTTGCACGAACGAAACGAATCCATCTTCGGAGATGAGAATCCCAAATTGGTTCAGCTTTTTGATCGTTTTGCCACCTACAATGGGTCCAATCCGTATATGACCCCGGGGATCATGCAGATGATATGTCATTTGGAACACAACATTGGAACTTACTTCCCGATGGGAGGAATGTACGCTATCCCTCAGGCGCTCTACATTGCGGGTATTGATAAGGGGATCAATTATCATTTTGAAACCCCAGTTACCCGAATTATGGTAAACGGCAATAAAGCGGTGGGTGTGGAGTTTCCTCATGATAAACCGAAGTTTGCCGATGTAGTGGTAAGCAATGTTGATGTGAAAACCACCTACGATCGTTTTCTTCCGCATACCGAGGTTCCCAAAAATGTGAAATATCAAGAACCGAGTAGTTCTGCCATTATTTTCTACTGGGGAATCAAAAAGGAATTTCCTAAGCTCGACTTGCACAACATCTTTTTTTCCGACGATTACAAGGAGGAGTTCGATACTATTTTCATAGAAAAGAGCATTTACTACGATCCAACTATTTACATCAACATTACATCAAAACTCGATTCTGCTGATGCTCCCGAAGATTGCGAAAACTGGTTTGTAATGGTGAATGTTCCGGCCGATTCCGGACAAGATTGGCAAGATTTCATCGCTCGAACTCGAGTTCATATACTCAATAAGCTCAAGCGAATGCTCGGGGAAGATATTGAAAGTTTGATAGAAACAGAAAATGTATTAAGTCCTCCGCTTATCCAAAAGCGAACAAGCTCTTTCGGTGGAGCACTTTACGGAAGTTCGTCAAATAAGCGCAATGCCGCCTTTTTCCGCCATCCTAATTTTCAATCGAAGATTAAAAACCTCTATTTCTGTGGTGGAAGCGTACACCCCGGCGGGGGAATTCCGCTTTGCCTTCATTCTGCAGCTATTACAGCCAAACTCGTATGATAAGTCAAATTCCTTTTCAAGATAAAAAGTGGTACGTCCTCATTATCCTTCATGTAGTAGGATTGGTGGGCATTGGCTATGAGCCTACAAGGGAGATGTTTGCTCAGTTGAGTTTCTTTAATCTATTCATAACCGCCGCACTTATTTTTCAAGATGTTTGGTTTACAAGTAAATACCCTTGGCGAAGCTTATTTGTTTTATTCACTTTAGGTATGGCTGTTGAAATTCTTGGGGTGCAAACTGGCTTCCCCTTCGGAGAATACAGCTACGGAACGGTGCTTGGACCGCGATTGGCGGGAGTTTCTATCATCATTGGATTTAATTGGTTCTACTTGGTAGTGTCGGCGGTCGGTCTTCTGCGCTGGGTTGGATTGCAGAATTTCTGGCTAACAATCGTCCTGGCCTCCGCCATTCTCACCGCCGTTGATTTTCTCATTGAACCCGTGGCTATTGCACTAGATTACTGGCAGTGGGAAGCTGTGGATGTTCCTTGGACCAATTACGCTGCTTGGTTTGTGGTTTCCCTTCCCTTGGTTTATCTCTATCAAAAATTCACTCCTTATCCGCCGGTACATTTTCCTGCGAAAGTATTGCTGCTGCAAGTTGTGTTTTTCAGTATCCTCCAACTCATGCTCTAAGCGAACCTTCGGCTGATACGCTTGTTATTCGTTTCTATCTGCTTTGTAACTTTGAACCGCGTAAATCAATAAATTTTCTATGACCTGGATTTGGTATTTGAGTATAGTACTGCTCACCTTTGTTGCCATGGAATTTGTCGCCTGGGCAACCCATAAATACGTGATGCACGGTTTTTTATGGATTCTCCATGAAGATCACCACGTGAAAGATCCGGAGTCTAAATTAGAAAAAAACGACAGTTTCTTCCTCATCTTTGCCATTCCGTCTTGGCTCTGTATCATGCTCGGTATGATGGCTTTTAATTACTACGTGGTAAGCATCGGGGCGGGTATCGCCGTTTACGGATTTGCTTATTTTGTTGTACATGAGGTGTTTATTCACCAACGCATCAAGTGGTTGCCCAAAGTGGATTCGCTCTACTGGAGAGCTGTCCGTCGCGCACACAAAATGCACCACCGTCATTTGACTAAAGAAGACGGGGAAAGTTTCGGAATGCTTTTTATCCATCCGAAATACATCCAACAAGAAATTGCTGCGGAAAAGCGTGGGCAAACTACCGGTGTAAAGGTTAAAGCCCGCAGTAATGCTTGAGACCAAATACCTCTATCTCGCCCTGAATATTTTCACCATTTCGGTGCCACTTATTCGGGCATTTGAGTACCGCATTCAATTTGCTAAAAGCTTTAAGCATCTACTTCCGGCAGTGGCTATAGTGGGCGCGGTATTCATCATCTGGGATGTTTGGTTTACCGCCAACGGAATCTGGGGATTTACTCCTGAATATCTCACCGGTATCGACATCATTAATCTGCCTTTGGAAGAGTGGTTGTTTTTTATCACCGTTCCCATCGCCTGCGTTTTTATTTATCGGGTGCTTAACTTTTTTTGGCCAACACCATTTATTAGTGTCAAAGCTGCCAACAATATCAACCTATACATCGCGTTTCTTGCCTTTGCTCTCGCTGTAATGAATACCGACAAATGGTACACTGCGGTTAATTTTGGTTTGGTCGCACTCTACCTCTTTTACATTCACTATTTGGCAAAGCCCACTTGGCTTCCGCATTTTTATCGCGCCTATCTCATCGCTCTTATTCCGTTTTTTATCGTCAACGGAATCCTGACGGGCTTTGGACTTGAGACGCAGGTGGTTTGGTATAACGACGACCATAATCTCGGTATCCGAATGATTACCATTCCCTTTGAAGATACCTTTTACGGAATGATCCTCATTATGGGCGTAGTTGATCTCTACGAACGATTTTCAAATAACGCCTATCATAAACCCTAAACTATGCTCGGCAGAATTCTTAGTCTGGTATTTATTTTTTCTCTTGGCAATCATCTCTTTGCCCAGCCCACGCCCTACGCTTCTTCGTCGATCCGACACAGTATGTGGAAGTTTGAAAAAGTAGGTCGAGTGCTCTACTTCGCCGCCCATCCCGACGATGAAAATACCCGAATGATTACCTGGCTGGCCAACGACGCCGGGGTGCAAACCGCTTATCTATCCCTTACCCGAGGCGACGGTGGACAAAACCTTATCGGACCTCAACTTGGTGATGAACTGGGCGTAATCCGCACCCAAGAACTCCTCGAAGCCCGCGCTATTGACGGGGGAGAGCAGTTTTTTTCGCGTGCGGTGGATTTTGGTTTTAGTAAATCGGCAGAGGAGTCACTTCGACTGTGGAATCAAGACGAAATTCTCCGCGATGTAGTTACTTTGATTAGAAAATTTCGCCCTGATGTAATCATCAACCGATTTCCGCCCGATAGACGTGCAGGACACGGACACCACGAGGCCTCGGCCATTCTCGCGGAACTGGCATTTCACGAGGCAGCCAATCCCGATTACGACCCTGAAAGCGTAGAATTGTACGGTACGTGGGAGGTGAAAAACGTCTTCTGGAATACCAGTACGTGGTGGGTTACAGACTTGGATACGAGTAGAGTAGGTAAGGGCTCGTTGCTGCACGTTGATGTGGGTGATTATAAACCGCTTTTGGGTAAAAGTCTGGGCGAACTTTCCTCAGAATCGCGCTCCATGCACAAAAGCCAAGGTTTCGGTATTGCTCGCTTGCGCGGAAAAATTCCCGAGTACCTAGAGTTGGTAAAAGGTGATTCTTGCTACCACGGTATTTTCGACCATGTAGATACTTCCATGGCTCGTGTTTTTTCCGAAGAAATTGCCCATCGTATGCAACTCATACGCAAGGAGTTTATCGATCTTCAACCTTGGAAATCCATCCCTAGTTTGATGGAAATCTATCCATTAGTAGAAGCGATCAAAGACACTTTGTGGCGCAACCAAAAACTTCGTGAGTTAGACGACTTGGTGCTGCGCTGCGCTGGTTTTCATGCGGAGTACTTAGCTGATTCAGAAAGTTATACTCGTGGGCAAACGGCAAAAGCTAAATGGAATATCATCTTGCGTAGTCCCGTGGCTATGCGTTATAAAGTCGCTGATTCGTGGGAAGATTTACCGGAAAATACCATCGTAGAATGGGAAGAGTCTTTGGAAATGCGCGGTGAGGTCTCGCATCCATTTTACCTGATGAAACCTTACGGATATTTATTTGACATACCTGATCGTCGGGAAATTGCTCTACCGGAGAGAATGTCTCAGCACACGGGGAAAATGGAACTCCAACTCTACGGCAGAAGTTTTTTGGTGGAAGAAATATTACAGTACAAGTGGACGGATAGGGTAAAAGGTGAACGAATGCGTCGTGTGGATGTTGTGCCTCAGGTTGAAGTTCGCTTTTCGGACTCTTACGTGCTGATCAATGGAAAATCGCGATCCTTGGATGTGGAGGTGCGTTATATCTCGAGTGAAACTTCAGGAGAATTGATGCTTGAAGTTCCCGAAGGCTTTAAGGTGAGTCCTACGCAATTCTCTTTTCAGGTTAGCGAATCTGATCCCGTAGCGCGTTTTCGCTTAAAAATTGAGAAGTCTGTTGATGAGGCCGATGGTTCATTACGTGCAACCACCCAAATTAGTGGAGTTCGTAGTGAAGCGCGTCGAGTTGTGGATCTCGATTTTGACCATATTCGTCCCATGCGTCTTTACCCTGAAACATCCAGTGGACTTCATGCTTTTTCTTGGAAACGCAAAGCCAAAACCATCGGGTATATTCCGGGTGCGGGCGACGAAATCCCAACTGCTTTGCGTAAATTAGGCTACAATGTAGTTATCATTGATGAGGCCACCTTAGCAGCCGGTAATTTACAAAAAATCGACGCCATCATTACGGGGATTCGTGCCTACAACACCACCTCTTGGATAAAAACCCATGAACGTCAGTTGGAAAAATACGTGGAAAATGGTGGACGTTTTATCATTCAGTACAATACCGTTGCTTGGCGGAGTGCAGGACAGCAGCAAACTTTGTGGCCTTTCGTTATTGGCAGACAAAGGGT
This sequence comes from Schleiferiaceae bacterium, assembly GCA_051859825.1. Classification (GTDB taxonomy): domain Bacteria; phylum Bacteroidota; class Bacteroidia; order Flavobacteriales; family Schleiferiaceae; genus CSBr16-58. Next base: position 2,716 of record JBHYFA010000101.1, on the reverse strand, counting down.
AACGGTTGAGGAAGCTCCTGTCAGTTTGATTGAACCAAACGCGCGTGTGTGGAAAAAGCCCAACCTTATCCGTGAGAATCATTTTGATAATTGGGTACAAGAACGCGGACTCTATTTTGCCCAGACTTGGGAAGCACCTTTTAAGCCGTTAATGCGCATGAACGATCCAGGAGAAGATCCATTAGAAGGAGCGGTTGTTGCCGGGAAGTTTGGTAAGGGCTACGTGATTTACACCGGCTTAAGCTTTTTCCGCCAACTTCCCGCCGGTGTTCCCGGAGCCTATTTGCTACTCATCAACCTTTTGGAGTATGCAGAATAAATCAACCATCAATTGGAGGAAGTACTATATAGGCGTATTGCTCTTCTTGGCGGTTGAGATCGTTTTGTTTGGTTTAATAAGCAGCTATTTCCGATGACGAGTTTGGATTGGTTGGTTATGCTTGGCACCCTCGCAAGTATCGTTGTGTATGGGGTGTATGCTTCTTTACGCAAATCTTCATCGGAGAGTTTTCTTCGTGGCAGCGACCAGAGTTGGTTTACCATGGGCGTATCGGTTATGGCAACGCAGGCCAGCGCTATTACCTTCTTAAGTGCTCCAGGATTAGGTTATGAATCGGGGATGCGTTTCGTGCAGTTTTACTTCGGTCTTCCCTTGGCGATTATCGTGGTATGCGCGTTTTTCGTGCCTATGTATTACAAAATGAACGTTTTTACGGCCTACGAATACCTCGAAAAACGTTTCGACTTACGCATGCGATTGTTTACGGCTTCTTTGTTTTTGCTGCAAAGAGGTTTGGCAGCGGGCATCACCATTTTCGCTCCAGCCATCATTCTCAGTACTATATTGGGTTGGGATTTACGACTGACCAATGTGTTGGTGGGCACCTTTGTCATCATTTACACCTTGTCGGGCGGAACCAAAGCCGTGAGCATTACCCAGAAGTACCAAATGAGTGTAATCATGCTTGGCTTGGTATTTTCCGGGGTGCTGCTTTACCGCGAAATTGCCCCCCACATGGGCTTTATGGATACGCTCTTTTTTGCTGGTGCCCTCGACCGAATGCAGGTGCTCGATTTTTCCTTTTCACCAACGGAGCGCTACACGGTATGGAGTGGGCTTACCGGTGGATTTTTTCTAGCCTTGAGTTATTTTGGAACCGATCAGAGTCAGGTGCAGCGGTATTTAGGAGGCAAGAGTGTGAATGAAAGTCGTGCGGGTTTGTTGTTCAATGCCGTATTGAAAATCCCCATGCAGTTTAGCATTCTATTCATTGGGGTGTTGGTGTTTGTTTTTTTCACCATCGAACGACCGCCCTTGCATTTCAACCAGGCGGCGGTGAATAAGCTGAGTCCGGAGGCTGCGGCGAGGGTTGCGGAACTCGAAGCCACCTACGACGTTGTTCACCTTGACATACAAGCAAATCGAGCTTTGTGGCTCAACGACCGCAATAAGGTAGAGGATTTGCGTTCTTCCATTTTTGTTGAAAAGGAATTGCGGCGTGAAGTCGTGGAGATCATTGAGCAGGAGCAGATTCGCGCGAAGGATACCAATTACGTCTTCCTCTATTTCGTGCTGGAGCATTTACCCAAGGGCGTCATAGGATTGATTATCGCCATGATTCTCAGTGCGGCCATGAGTAGTACGGCTAGTGAATTAAACGCGCTTACTACCACTACCGTAATCGACTACCATCGGCGTTTGGGTGGCGGTGGAGCAGAGATGACAGTCAATCGACTCTACACCTTGTTTTGGGGTGTATTGGCCATCGTTTTTGCGTTGAGCGCCAGCTTGTTTGACAACCTCATTGAGATGGTCAATCTCTTGGGGAGTTTGTTTTACGGTACTATTTTGGGCGTCTTTTTGGTTGCCTTTTTTCTCAAGCGGATTCATGCCAAAGCCGTTTTCTTCGCCGCACTGTTTTCGCAGATTAGCGTTTTAGTGATTCATTTTCTTGGTGTCTATGGCTTAATTAACGATATTGGGTATTTGTGGTATAATGTGATTGGATGCTTTTTGGTGGTCGTATTAAGCTTGGCGTTTGAGAAGCGATAGTCATGTAAATAAAAAAACGCTCGATGTACCACAGATATTTTCTATGATACATCGAACGTTTTTACGTTTAACCTCTTAATTCAGCTCTTTATCTATAAGGCGAATAGTAGATATCCGAATAGGTGATTACCTTGCGATTCAATCCCCATGTGTTACGGTGCGTCATGGGCATGGTGTGTGTATTTACTCCAGGTTCTTCATCGCGCTCGGTTGAGACGTACTCGGGAGCTCTATAAATTCTAGCAAGTGGAGCCGGTTGGCCTCTTAAGTAGGGAGCAGATACTATTGAAAGTGAAATAAGAGGACGACAGCTAACAACTACTATTTCCTCCACAGTAGATGATGAAGGGCTAGATTGATTCCCTTGTTCTTCATTCAAGTTTTGGGCTGTTGCTTGGAATCCAAATAACAGCGCCCCGAATAAAAAGGGATACATCTTCATAGTCATTTATTTTACGTATTGATAATGCCAGCTTTTTTTGATGGGTTTTTCCCAAGCTTCGAGTAAGTCTTTCTTGCTACTTACCATATTATCAAACACTTTGGTTTTATTAATGTTCAAATTGCCTTCTTTCACCATCTTTTTAAACTCGGTGAGTGAACATCCTTGGCCTCCTCAACGAGGGTTTTCAGGCGGGCCCGCTCGGTGTCGTCCTCAATTCG
>JBHYFA010000100.1:0-8978 GCA_051859825.1 Schleiferiaceae bacterium | reverse complement strand
TGCGAACTTGTCCCATTACAGTGGTTGGTAAAATTCGTTCGCGCTTGCAGCCCTGAAAAAGAAGCATGAATGACAATACCCCTAGGGAAAAGAAAATCGTTCTCATATTATTCGTATTAATTTCAAAAATGAAGTATTTTTCTGTTTCAAAAATAAACAAAAAAATTTAATGAGCGATATATCTTACAAAAATATTTATTTTTTTCCCACCAACATTTCCCCTTGCCCAATTCACTACCTCCACCGTACATTTGCCGCCCGGGACAAGTCCCATACAACCAGCTCCTGGTGAACCCCCCCAGATCCGGAAGGAAGCAAGGGTATCCGGTCGTAGCGGTGTGATATGGTCAGCTTGTCCCTTTTTTTGTACCCAAAATCTAGCATGCCATGGACACCCATTATATAGGTATCGAAGTAAAAAGTAACGACCCGCAAACCTGGAACGAAATCATTATCGCACTGCTGAGCGAACATCCTTTTGAAAGTTTTGAAGAAAAAGATGATGCGCTCTGGGCATATATCCAAAAGGCCGATTTCGACGCTTCGTTTCTCAACGCGCTGGAAAATATCAAGGACACTGCGGACTTAGAAGTGCATCAACACCACATCGAAAGGGAAAACTGGAACGAAACCTGGGAAAAGCAATTTCACCCGGTAGAAGTGGAAAACATCTGCTATATCTACGCTCCATTTCACGAAAAACCCGCAGCGGAAAACTACCACCATACTATGTGCATCATGCCGAAAATGGCCTTCGGTACGGGACACCATTCTACCACCTGGCTCATGATTCAGTCGATGTACAAGGAATGTGATTTCAAAGGCAAGCGCGTTTTGGATATGGGCTGCGGCACCGGAGTTCTAGCACTTTTCGCCCGCATACGTGCCGCAGAAAGTGTGCACGCCATCGATATTGATGAATGGGCAATCGACAATACCTACGATAATTTTGCAGCCAACGACCAAAAAGCTCCAGAATACGCAAAATGCGGCGACCGCAAGGTTATCCCGGAAGATGCAATGTACGACTGCATCTTGGCCAACATCAACCGCAATGTTCTCCTTGCCGATATGGACACCTACGCGGCACACTTGGTACCGGGAGGCAAACTACTCCTTTCGGGATTCTACCTTAGCGATATCCCCGTGCTAGAAGAAGTATGGACAAAATACGGTTTTTCAAAAAATAGCGTTAGAGATAAACAAAATTGGGCTTGCGTGTTGTTGACAAAAAGCGAATAAATTGGCTTTGCTTTTGCAAGATGTAGTGCCACAGTAAAAGCTCTAGGCTTTACCTTTGAAATCTAAAATCTCGCTTCGCATTATGCATAAATTCTCGTGGGTGGTCATACTCCTTAGCTTAGCCACCTTTCAACTTAAAGCTCAAAAAATCAAGAAGTTTACCCATGAACCTACCACATGGATTGGTGAATTACAAAAACTTCTCAAGGACGATAAAAAAGCGGGTGCGGAAGAACTCCTGCTCGAGTTTAACGAGGTTTGGAATGCCGGCGACTTCACCCCGCAAATGCAAGAAGACATCTTTAAAACTTCCAACAACTTCATTAAAAAACGCACCCTCGATTTCGAGATTTGGAACCACTACCTAAAAATCCTCATCCACCTCATCAGTCAGGAGGAAACAGATAATATTTCCGGATGGATTGATTATTTCCAGAATCTCAGCCGACGCAGTCCCGCCCGGGCTATTCGCGACCAACTTCAAGTGTTTTACCTGATTTTTTACGAAAGCAAACTCTTCGACGACGGATCGCTTTCGTGGCTATATACAGGTAATTACGACCTAAAAATCGTTGATAACGAACCCGTTTTTGAATTCGAGGAAACGGATTTGTTTGCCCAATTCAAAGGCGATTCCACCTACATCCAAGATACTCGTGGCGTTTATGAACCATCTACATTTACCTGGAAAGGACAAGGCGGAGAGATTTTCTGGGACAGAACCGGACTCACCCCCGATAGCGCTCGTGCGGAATTCAAGTCCTACACCATTTCCACCAATAAGTCAAGCTTTGAAGCCGACTCAGTAACGCTCTACACCATCATTTATCCTTTAGAACCTTTGGAAGGAAAATTTGAAGAAAGACTCAGTCCGCGCAATGACCCCAACTCCGCAACCTTCCCACGTTTTTATTCCTATCGGCAAGATGTTAGCATAGAAGGCATTATGGAAAACGTGAATTTCCTCGGAGGAATCAGTGTTTTGGGGAGAAAGATATTTGGTTCTGGAGGTGGCCGAGGCGATGCCGCATTTGTGTTTTACTACGAAGGTGTTCCCAAGGTGGTAGCGAGAGGTGAGCGCTTTCGATTACGTGAAAACCTCTTTACTTCCGACAAAATTGCCCTTAGTGTGTATTTAGACCAAGACAGCATTTACCACCCCAAAGTGTATATGCGTCTGATTCCCGAGCAAAATACCGTAACTTTTCTTCGGCAAAGTGAAGGCTTGAGTTTGGCCAAGTTTGTCAACACCTACCATAAAGTAAACATGGCCTTCGAATCGTTGATGTGGAAAATGGACGAGCCACGAATGATTATTTCCAATATGAATACGGGAGCCGCAACCCCGGTGGTGATTGAATCAAATTACTTTTATCGTCTTGAAAGGTTTATGGAACTCCAAGGTTTCGATTTAAAAAATCCTCTTTACGACATCAGACGTATGCTCATGAGTAATAATCGAATGACCTACGACATGAAAACCCTCGGCAGAGAAATGCGTCTGGATGAAAGGGGTGCGAGAATTTTTGCCCTCAAATTAGCGGTTGACGGCTACGGATCCTTTGATTTATTGAAAGACGAAATGACCTTTAGCGACAAAGTGTTCGACTACATAGACTATTTTGAAGAAAAAAAGGACTACGACGTAATTACTTTCGTTTCGCAAATCGAAGGAATGCCTAACGGATTTATTAGTTTGCTCGACAACGACCTTACTCTGCATGGCGTAAAAGCCATTGCACTGAGCGATTCCCAACAGGTACGCCTTTTTCCTTATGAGCAAAAAATTGTGATGCACAAGGATTTAAACTTCGACTTTAATGGAGCAATAGCTGCCGGAAGGTTTGCTTTTTGGGGAAAAGAATTTTCATTTATCTACGACCAATTCAGAATCAACATGGTGGATATCGACTCCATGCGATTTAAGGTGGAACGCTTTACCGGTCAAGTAGATATTACCGGCACACGTCAACTCACGGATGTACAAAACGTTCTCCAAGACCTTACGGGTGAATTGCTCATTGACCATCCAAACAACAAATCTGGAAAAATACCCTTCCCAGAATTCCCAATATTTAGATCGGCCAAAGAAAGTTACATCTACTTCGATAGTCCTAAAATATTCAGTGGTGTCTATCCTCGTAACTCCTTTTATATCGAACTCGCTCCCTTCGAAATCGACAGCTTAGACAACGCAAAAACCGAATCCATCGAATTTGATGGTGTTTTGGTATCCGCCGGCATTTTCCCGGATATACATGAACCCATCAAAGTTCAACGTGACTACTCCCTCGGCTTTGTTAGAGAAACACCCGAATCTGGTTATCCCACTTACGGAGGAAAAGGACGGTATTTTAACACTATTAGCCTGAGCAACAAAGGACTAAAAGGAAACGGGAGAATTGAGTATCTCACCTCTACTTCGGTGAGCGACGAATGGTTCTTCTTCCCTGATTCCACTAACGGATTAGCCCAAGGTTTTGAAATTATGGCTCAAACTAAGGGAACGGAATATCCGCACGTAACCAATGTGGAAACAAAAATTCACTGGGAACCCTACAACGATAAAATGTTTGCTCGAAATACGACCAAACCGTTTTTCATGTACGACGACATTGGCATGACCGCCACGGGTGAACTTACCTATAGCCCCTCATCCCTTCGCGGAAATGCATTGATTGCCTACCTCGATGCGGAAAATGAATCGAAAAATTTCCTCTTCCGCAACCGCGCTTTTGAAGCAGATACCACTTCCTTCCGTGTGCGTAGAGACCAAAGCAGTCCTTGGGCCTTCTCGCTGAAAAATGCCCGTGGTGAAGTGAATTTCGACCAAGATAAGGGTCAATTTACCCTCAACAATCCGGCGCAATACTTCAACTTTGAAATACATCAGTATATCAGCTACATGGATTTCGCCGAATGGCAAATTTCACCCAAAACTATCGAGGTGAGCAGAAAAAGCTCGCAGCCATCCTCTCGAATGGTCTCTACCCATCGCGAGCAAGATTCCCTACAGTTTGTAGCTAAATCCGGGAAGTTCTCGCTTATTACCGACGTACTAGAAGTGTTCCGCGCCGACGAAATCCCCGTTGCCGACGCTATGATTTATCCCGACACCGGATACGTGGTGATAGACCCGGCGGCAAAAATGCGTCGTTTGGAGAATAGTAAAGTAGTAGCCAACCGCTCCGATAGATTCCACGAATTTAACGAGTCGAGTATTCAAATTTATGGTAGAAAAAAATACGATGGCAATGGGTATTACGAATACGTTGATGAAGACAAAACGCCTTGGCCATTGTATTTCAAAGAGATCAACGTTACGCGGGACGGCATGACGAAAGCCACGGCCGATATCACCGAAGAGGATCATTTCTTCCTTAGCTCCTTCTTTGCCTACAAGGGCAGGGTGTTCCTCGAAGCACCAAGAAAACACTTGGAGTTTGACGGTAGCACCCTCATCCAACATACCTGTGAAAATATCATCACCGATTGGTTCTCCTTCCGAAGCGTAATCGACCCTGATCATATCGTCATCGACTTACCTACTCCACGGGAAGACGGTAGAAGCCGAATTAAAAACGGTATTTACATCTCCAACGATTCCACCTCGGGATACTCGGCTTTTCTTACTCCGGAAAATCCTCAGGCGGCCTACGATATCCTTACGGCACACGGCAAGCTCTTCTACGATCACGGGATTGATTCCTACGTAATCACCTCCGCCGAACGCATCGACGATAACGACGCAAAGGGGAACTACTTGGCACTGAACAACCGCGATTGCTACACCGAAGGCGATGGTGTACTGAGCTTCGGCGATCGCTTGGGACAAGTAAAAATTGAAGGTGTGGGTAAAGCCGAACACCAAATGGACGACGACCTCATTCTCCTCGACTTCCAATTAGCATTAGACTTCTTCTTCAATGACGATATCATGAAGAAAATTGCGGAAGGAATTCTCAGCAGATCGAGTTTACAAGGAGTTGATCTGAATCGCGATGCCTATAAAGCGGTAATCAATCAACTTTTGGAAGGTAAAACGCGTACCAGATTCCTCGAAGATTTAGAATTCTACGGAGCACCCGAAAAGCTACCAAAAGAACTCATCAACACCTTTACCTTCAGTGATCTGCAAATGGAATGGAATCCCGAGGTCAACGCCTTCTTGTCGGTTGGTCAACTGGGAATTGGCTCCATTGGAAAAGAACCCATTTTCCGGAAGGTTGACGGAATCTTGGAGATTGCCCGTAAGCGTAGAGGCGACGAAGTGCGCTTGTACATCGAGCTCGATAACCGAACTTATTACTACTTCGAGTATCGCCGGAATATGATGGGCTTCTATTCTTCCGACGACGATTTAATGGCGCTTATTCGCGATATGAATCCAGACAAGCGGAAAAAAGATGGTGGCAAAGGACAACAACCTTATACGTACACCATTAGCACCCGCGGAAAACTCAATCGTTTCCTCAATCGCATGGATGACCTCGAAGAGTAAAAAAATGCAGAAATCATTGATACTTGGGTAAGAATCCACGATGTAATTTTGCGCCTTCCATTTTTTTGGTCACACCATCAATTTAATTTAAAATGAATGTAGCTGTTGTAGGCGTTACCGGTATGGTAGGCCGTGAGATTCTTCAAGTAATGGAAGAACTCAAGCTCCCCGTAGATCAACTTATTCCCGTAGCTTCTGAGCAAAGCGTGGGGAAAAACATTTCTTTCGCAGGAAAGGAGTGGAAGTGCGTAAGTTTGGCCAAAGCCGTGGAAATGAAACCCGATTTGGCGCTTTTCTCCGCCGGTGGCGATGTGAGCTTGGAATGGGCTCCCAAATTTGCCGATGCCGGAACCATGGTAATCGACAACAGCTCTGCCTGGCGCTTAGACCCGAAAATTAAACTCGTGGTTCCCGAAATCAACGCGCACAAACTCCAAGCCTGCGATAAAATCATTGCCAATCCCAACTGTAGCACCATCCAACTCGTGCTTGCTCTCCACCCCCTCCACAAGAGTTTTGGAATTAAAAGGGTAATCGTTTCCACCTACCAAAGCGTTACCGGAACAGGAAAAAAAGCCATGGATCAAATGGAGGCCGAACGCAATAATGAGGAAGCACAAATGGTGTATCCCTACCGCATTGATCAAAACTGCATCCCGCACTGTGACGTGTTTCTCGACAACGGCTACACCAAGGAAGAAATGAAATTGACCAAAGAAACCAAGAAAATCATCGGTGATGATGAAGTACTGGTTTCCGCAACCGCCGTACGCGTGCCCGTTTTGGGCGGACACAGTGAAAGCGTGAATATCGAATTTGAAAAAGACATTACCGCCGAAGAAGTTCGCGAAGTACTACGCTTTGCCCGAGGCATCAATATCCTCGACGATCCGAAAAACAACACCTACCCTATGCCCTATTACAGCAGAGGGAAAAATGAAGTTTACGTAGGTCGTATTCGTCAAGACTTCACCCATCCGCGCGCTGTAAACCTTTGGATTGTAGCTGATAACCTGAGAAAAGGTGCCGCAACCAACGCGGTGCAAATTGCCAAGTATTGTTTGGAAAACAACCTGTTAAAAGCCTAAATGATGAACCATCAAAGAATCGACAATATCCTGAAAGACAAAAAAGTAGGCAGTGAAGTAAGCGTGCGAGGCTGGGTAAGAACCTTCCGCTCCAATCGCTTTATTGCCCTCAACGACGGATCGTGCATTCACAACCTTCAGTGCGTAGTTGACTTTGAAAACTTCGAACAAGAAATTCTCGACCAAATTACCACTGGTGCCTGCATCGAAGTGAGTGGCGACCTTGTAAAGTCGATGGGTTCTGGTCAGGATGTTGAAGTTCAGGCAAAAAAAATCAAAATCCACGGACTTTCCGATCCGGAAAAATATCCGCTTCAACCCAAGAAACACTCCTTCGAGTTTTTACGTGAAATTGCCCATTTGCGTCCACGTACCCAAACCTTTGGAGCGGTATTTCGCGTTCGTCACCACGCCTCTTTTGCCATACATCAGTATTTTCACCAACGAGGATTTTTCAACGTGCATACGCCCATCATCACGGGTAGCGATGCCGAGGGCGCTGGGGAGATGTTTCGCGTAAGCACCATCGACCCGCAAAATCCACCGCTCAACGAAGCTAAGCAGGTCGATTACAAAGAAGACTTCTTCGAGAAACCGGTAAACCTTACCGTTTCGGGGCAGTTGGAAGCCGAACTCTTCGCCATGGGATTGGGTAAGGTTTATACCTTTGGCCCCACGTTTAGAGCGGAAAACTCTAATACCTCCCGCCACCTTGCAGAATTCTGGATGATTGAGCCCGAAGTGGCCTTCGCCGATTTGCACGACAATATGGACTTGGCCGAAGATTTCTTGCAAAGCGTAATCAAGTACCTCCTACAAAATTGCAAGGACGACCTCGAATTTTTGAGCAAAAGATTGCAGGATGATGAAAAGGGTCTTCCGGCTGCGGAGCGTTCGAGTATGACTTTATTGGAAAAATTAGAATTCGTGGTCAACAACCGCTTCCGCAGAGTGAGCTACACCGAGGCCATCGAAATCTTGAAAAATTCTAAGCCCAACAAAAAGAAAAAGTTCAAATACCTCATCGAAGAATGGGGCGCCGATTTACAGTCGGAACACGAGCGCTATTTGGTAGAAAAGCACTTCCAGTGTCCGGTTATTCTTTTTGATTATCCCGCCAAAATCAAGGCTTTCTACATGCGACTCAATGAAGACGGGAAAACGGTTCGCGCGATGGACGTGCTTTTCCCCGGCATCGGAGAAATCATTGGAGGTTCGCAGAGAGAGGAACGCCACGACGTTTTGCTGCAAAAAATGCAGGATTTCCATATTGAGGAAGAAGAACTCTACTGGTACTTAGACACCCGTAAATTTGGTAGCTGCGTGCATAGCGGTTTTGGGTTGGGCTTTGAACGCTTGGTACAGTTTGTTACCGGCATGTCAAACATCCGCGACGTGATTCCTTTCCCACGTACGCCGGGCAACTGCTCCTTTTAAGCTCGCAAAATGATGAAAGTTTGCAGCATAAGCACCCGAACGTATTTCAGCATACTTTCCGTGCTTATGTTGCTAAGTACGCTTCTTTACGGAGGCGCTTTCTTCAAAATCTCCAATTCCGATCAGGCCATCTACGTGATGATGACTCAAGATTTTAGCTTGAGTAAAACCCTGTATTACTGGGGGCAAGATCGTTTTGGCTCCCTCCTCCCCGCTTTGGCACATCCCCTCACCTACATAATGCCGGCGGTATGGGCCTTGAGCATTTTGCAAATGCTTAGTTTGTGGGGTGCTTGGTACATCTGGAGCTCCTTTTTACAAACACATTGGCAGAAAATCATTCTAGCCATCGCGCTATGGATTCCGCCATTGGCCTTCTATTACTCCGCCGTTATTGCTCAACCATATCATTTGCTTCTGTTCTTATGGGGATGGGCGCTTTACTTATTTCCCAAGCAAAAAACAACTGCACATCTTCTGGCGGGATTTATCATTTCCATTGCCTACTGGGTAAGTGAAATGAGCATTGTATTGGTGATATGGTGGTTGATTTCTGCATTGTTTTTTGCTCGAAAAAAAATACCCTTCGCTATCATCGGGGGCATTCCGGGAATACTGCTGATACTGGCAGCCAAGAAAAACGCCACCCGCATTCCCCTTTTTAGCGAAAAATTGCTGGTCAGTACCCAAGAGCTCGGCACATCGTTAGA
>JBHYFA010000099.1:0-9117 GCA_051859825.1 Schleiferiaceae bacterium | reverse complement strand
GGATTTGGGCTTTTTCATTCACTAAAATTCGCTCAAGCAGAGCTTGGCTCATTTTAGTGAATGAAAAAGCCCGACAAAAGTTTCACTTTTGTCGGGCCTTCTTGTAGCGGGGGCAGGACTCGAACCTACGACCTTCGGGTTATGAGCCCGACGAGCTACCAACTGCTCCACCCCGCGATATATCTTAAACGTTAATAGCTTTAGATGCTATTTCAGTATCTCTCCGTTTTCGGACTGCAAAGGTACGTAATAAAAAGTAACGTACGCAAATCTTTTTTTGATAGACTCGCGATTACCGAAATCAGATTATCACTTAAGATTATCTCCTACTCCACTGTAACACTCTTAGCCAAGTTTCTTGGCTGATCAACATTACAACCTCGAAGTAGAGCAATGTGATAAGAGAGTAATTGCAACGGAATAGTGGTCAACAAAGGAGAAAGAAGTTCGTACGTATGCGACACCTCAATACAATGATCGGCAATCTTGCGCATTTCTTCGTCATCAGGACTTACAATAGCAATAATTTTTCCTTTACGAGCCTTTACTTCTTGCGCATTGGAAACTACCTTTTCGTAGTTCTCATTTTTCTGAGCGAGAATCACAACGGGCATATTCTCATCAATAAGTGCAATAGGCCCGTGTTTCATCTCAGCAGCAGGATAACCTTCTGCGTGTATATAAGAAATCTCTTTTAGCTTAAGCGCTCCTTCTAGAGCAACTGGAAAGTTAACGCCTCGACCGAGATATAAGAAGTTTGTCGCATTAGCATATTCTTTGGCGATCTCCAGCATATTAGCATTATTACACTCGAGCACTTGCTCAATCTGCTTTGGTATTTGGTTTAATGCAAAAAGATACTCTAAGAATCGCGTTTTTGGAAGATTACCTCTTTCCTTGCCAATCTTCAGCGCCATTAGTGTCAACACAGCAACTTGAGCGGTAAACGCCTTAGTTGAAGCAACACCAATCTCTGGTCCTGCATGGGTAAATGCTCCAGCGTGTGTTTCTCTAGCAATGGAAGAACCCACCACGTTGCATACGCCAAAAATAGTAGCTCCTTTACTCTTCGCTAATTTTATAGCCGCTAAAGTATCGGCTGTTTCACCCGACTGAGAAATAGCAATAACTACATCCTTTTCGGTAATAACCGGGTTTCTATAACGAAACTCCGAAGCATACTCTACTTCTACCGGCACGCGTACCAATTCCTCGAAAATATACTCCGCAACCAGACCTGCGTGCCAGCTTGTTCCGCAAGCAATAATGATAATCCGGTCGGCATTGAGAAACTTTTCTTGATACTCCGTAATACCGCGCATTACCACCTTACCTTCCTCTGGTAGAAGACGTCCACGCAGAGTATCGTGAATACTTCGTGGCTGCTCATAAATCTCCTTAAGCATGAAATGCTCATAACCACCCTTCTCGATATCATCAATATCCATGGTTAATTGATGTACGTAAGGCTCTACCTCTTCGTCTGTTTCAATAGAAAACACCTTTAATTGTGAATTTCTATCTAACACTGCCATCTCCCCATCTTCCAGATAAACAGCTTTCTTGGTGTATTCAAGGAAGGGCGTTGCATCAGATGCGACGAAATAATTGCCATTATCTAAACCAATAACCAGTGGTGAGCCAATGCGAGCAACTACCATCAAATCTGGATTCTCCAAGTCAATCAAGCAAATAGCATAAGCACCATTTACCTGATTCAAAGCAGCTTGAACAGCCTTTTCTATTGACAAATTTCCTTCAAGAAAAATATCCTCTATTAAGTTAACAAGAACTTCTGTATCCGTCTCACTCTGAAATGTATAACCACGCTTAATCAATGCTTCCTTAATTGAGGCAAAGTTTTCAATAATCCCGTTATGCACTAAATAGAAGCGCCCTGATTGTGAAACGTGCGGATGAGAATTAACGTCATTTGGCTCTCCATGCGTAGCCCAACGCGTGTGAGCAATACCTAAGGAACCTTCGTTTGGAGAAGACTCGGCAACACCTTCAAGCTTGGAAACTTTCCCCTTTTTTTTGTAGTATCTAACAGTATCTCCATTATGAATAGCTAGGCCAGCCGAGTCATACCCCCTGTACTCTAGTCTTTTCAGTCCTTTAATAAGAATAGGGTAAGCCTGGGCTTCACCTAAATAACCTACAATTCCACACATGGTTTATTGTTTTGATGTTGAATAATATAGCACCACTTCAATTGGCATTTGCGTATCTGCACTTCCAGTGAGAACAACTCTTCGAGCTGATCTTCTAAACTCCACCGGAAGAAGTTCAAAAGTAAGAGGTTTTTTCTTAACGTAGGCATTCATTAAGAAAAAAGTTACATTAATTTCATACATGCCATTTCTCACAACACCCGACTGCATACTTCCATTGCCTGGCCAGAATTGATCACCCACAAAATCAGGTATCCTAACCAATGTATTTGGCTCAAAAGCAAGCATTTCACTCGGAGTTCGATGAACAGCCTGAGAGCCCGGAGCAATGGGAATACGTAACACACATTTATTAATAACCGAAACTGAATCGCCTAAAAAAGATAAATCAGGGAAATGAACAACCGTTGTTGGCCCACCAATACTCGAACAATAGGTTCGCTCCATACCCTGAATCGTATCTTGACTTTCACCAGAGCTCGAACCTGTTAAATCATGAAAAGCCTGATTAAATGATCGATTATCAGGATGCATTTGAAGAGTAAAAAACTTCAAACCGGTATTCACCGTATCGTCATTACTGTAGAATAAACGAATGCCACTGAGTGGACTTTCCGCTTTAAAGTAAACAAACCCCTCGCCGGATAGAGCTTGCATTCTAATGCCTTTAATATACTCAACAAAGGAATTTAAGGTCTGTAAATTGGGAGCAGCAGTATCAGAGAAAATGAGCTCTTCAAAGTACCCAACATCCAAGGGTACCACCAAAGCGGGAACACTCGTATCTCCAATAAAAACATTCTTTTTAAAATTCGGCGTGAAATTAGAAATTACCGCTAAGGGATCATCCTCAACCGGGATGGTGGAAGTGTTGTAATACAGTCTATCCGGATCAAAGTTCTCGGTAAGACGATGTACTTCCAGATTAAGAGGAGTGTTAATTCTATTGGAAAATGCAGGTAATTCATATTCCAATATTAACCACACAGAATCTAATCTAGCATTGGTTCCAAAAGTTGGATTCGTTGATTCTGGCCTAAGCTGAGAAATAAAACCTGCTGAGGTTTGACCAAAATCTGCATCATTAGAATATCCAACTACAAATCGAGATGGAAATAATGTTGAAACCGAATCTCTAAAAATAGTATATGTTGAAAGGGGGATGTCGGTACGAACCTCCACCACAAACCCCTCATCACCAATAAGATTCTCCCCCAACTCACCTGTTTCTTTTTCACAGCTTATTGAAAGAAAAAGAAGACCCATAAATAGAAGTCTTCTTGTTATAGTGAGTTTTTGCATAAATTAGAATGAATTACAAAAATTCTATCAAAATGAAAATTACGCGATCGACTCTGCATTTACCACTTCTTCGTAGAACTGCTCAATCTGGCGAAGATCATCTGCTTCTTGATTAAAACTCATTACCGGCACAGAGGATTTATCGATGATTTCTTCCAATTCACTACTCAATGGCCCTAATTTAAGAATGGCATCTGAATTTGCAATTCCAATCTTTTGCAAACCATCAACTTTGGATTCGGCAAGCTGCTCACTGGGAATACCATTAACACCGTCAAAGCCTAAAATATCTTTTAATCGACTATCTGGTAAAACCTCATCATAAGGATAGGTATATCCGCTATATATAATTTTACTGTTAACAAACAACGCATCGTCGCGGTAATATTGACGCAGATAAATTGGCAGGTATGATGCCATCCATCCGTGACAATGAATAATATCCGGAGCCCAACCAAGCTTTTTCACGGTCTCAACAACGCCTTTACAAAAGAAAATCATTCTACTATCATTGTCATCAAAAGCGTTTCCTTTATCGTCAAAATGGGTAAACTTACGCTTGAACAATTCTTCGTTGTCAATAAAATAAACCTGCATACGAGCCTGAGGTACAGAGGCTACTTTGATTACCAAAGGCATATCCAAATCGTTAATCACGATATTAATACCACTAAGGCGAATAACTTCATGTAGTTGATGACGACGCTCGTTAATCACACCAAACCTTGGCATAAACACTCGAACTTCATTTCCGAGCTCAGTCATTTTTTTTGGTAATTGCAACGAAATTTTGGATAAATCGTTTTCAGGTAAGTAGGGACAGATTTCTTGAGATACGTAAAGAACGCGCTTCTTATCCATTTTAGAAAATTTATATTGAAAAATAAGTGGGTGCAAAGATAAGAATTTTATTGGAGATATACTATTTCTATTTAGATTTGCCGACTTGCATTTTATTTTTCGATCGATTTTGCCTTTAATCTAAAAAATTGTCTTCAACTTATTATTTGAAAAAGAGTTTATTGGAAAATAAAATTGCGCGATTTGTCAATAAATTTTGCTAAAAAACTTGATAGTGGAAATCACATTTTATTTATCTTCACTATCATGATTATCATTTTTTTACCCCCATGAACTTTAGTCTTCAAGTATTCGAAACCCGCAAGCAATTATTAGACGGATTATTGAAAACGAATGAACACGGAGATTTTCAAAAAGGCTTTGTTCCCACTATGGGCGCATTGCACGAAGGCCACCTCAGTTTGGTACGAACAGCCTTAGAACATACTGATGTGGTAATCGTTTCCATCTTTGTCAATCCAACCCAATTCAATTCTGAACAAGATTTACTCAATTACCCAAGACAGTTCGTTGAAGATTTACCAAAATTAGAAAGCTTAAATAACAAAAACATCGTAGTTTTCAAACCGTCCATAGAAGAAATGTACCCCGACGGAACACATAATATTAGGCATTACGATTTAGGTGGCCTCGACAAAGTAATGGAAGGAAAGTTTAGACCCGGGCATTTTCAGGGAGTAGCGACAATTGTCCATCGACTGCTCGACATGGTTCGTCCGCATAAAGCTTTTTTTGGAGAAAAAGACTACCAACAGCTTTCGGTAATCAAGCACGTAGTTTCAAATCTAAACTTACCGGTGGAAATTATCGGAGTACCCACCCTAAGAGAAGATGACGGATTAGCTATGAGTTCACGGAACGCATTACTAAAGCCCGAATACCGAAAAGTTGCAGCACGAATTTTCTCTGCTCTTCAAGAATTAAAAGAGAATTTCCGTCTCGAACTGGCAGAAATAAAAACGCAACAGGCCATTTCCACCATCGAAGGAAAGGATTCATTGTTAAAGGTAGAGTATCTTGAAATAGCTGATAATACGAATTTACAGAGACCAACATCTGATAATCAAAAAATTAGAGCATTTGTTGCTGTTTGGGCAAACAATGTTCGATTGATAGATAATATCCCTTTAAATTGAGTACATTTGCACCGCAATTTTAAGCTATGACCATAGAGGTTTTAAAATCAAAAATTCACCGAGTACGAATTACCGGTGCCGACCTTAATTATATAGGTAGCATTACCATTGATGAAAAATTGATGGAAGCTGCCAATATCATTGAAGGTGAAAAAGTATCTATCGTCAATGTAAATAACGGTGAACGCTTAGACACCTACGTCATCAAGGGTGAGCCAAACTCGGGTGAAATCACCATGAACGGTCCAGCTGCCAGAAAGGTGCAACCCGGCGATATTGTAATCATTATTTCCTACGCCGCCATGTCTTTCGAAGAGGCAAAAACCTTCCGACCTAGCGTCATTTTCCCCAACGAATCAACCAATCGCTTAAACTAAATCCGTGGCGGCGCCTAAACTCAAAGCCCTGCTGTCTTACACCCTGTTTGTGGCATTGGGACTTGGTTTGCTTTACCTAGCATTTCGAGAAACGGAATGGGAAAAATTGATTTCGGATCTCAAAGAAGCGAAAATTCTTTACTTGATTTTCTCCGCCGCTTTTGGATATTACGCCTACATCGCACGGGGTACGCGCTGGAATTTGATGCTCGGCGTAATGGGACATCCACCGCAGAATAAATGGAGTAGCATCCACAGTATTGCCCTAGGCTATTTTTCAAATCTCGCAATTCCCAGATCAGGAGAAGTTTTTCGCTGCACAGCTATGTATCGCGCTGAAGGTGTTGCGGTAAATCGACTTTTGGGAACAGTGATTTTAGAGCGATTGTTTGACTTCCTTATGCTAATACTCATATTTGGACTGGGATTTATCACCAACCTAAGTCACATGAAAGAGTTGTTCCAAGATATGCAAACCGATAGCTTACAAATACCTTTATGGGTGCCGATTGTTGCTCTTGTTCTTTTCAAATTAGCGCTTATGCTTCTCCGCATTTTCAAAGCCAATCCTCTGGTTTTGAAAATAAGAGAATTTATCAAAGGACTTCTGGAAGGCTTACGCGCATTTCAAATACTCAATACCAAGCAAAAGTCTATTTTCATTTTTCAAACACTACAAATTTGGACCATGTATTTTCTCATGGTTTATATTGTATTCTTCGCGCTGCCGGCAACTGCTCATTTGGGTTTGAGCGACGGACTTTTCTTGATGATTGTGGGAGGATTAGGAATGATTATACCCACACCAGGTGGAATTGGATCCTACCATTATTTGGTGATGACAGGGTTGTTTTTTCTCGGAGTGGAAAAAACAGACGGACTTAGCTTTGCAACGGTAGTTCACACCACCCAACTCATATTAACCATTGGTGCAGGAATAATAGCTTTTCTTGTTATGGGGAAGGCTAGCTCGAAAACGAAAAAAACAGCTGAATAATGGCCAAAACTAAATCAGCCTTTATTTGCCAAAATTGTGGAACCCACCATGCTCAGTGGCAGGGCAAATGTCATGCTTGTGGCCAATGGAACACAATTGTTGAGGAAGTTTTGGAAAAAGATGCCGGGAATCAACCTGCATGGAGTCGAAGCAGAGGCGCTGAAGGCAAGAAGCCCAAAGCGCGGCCTGTAGGTGATATCCATATCGAAAAAGAGGTTCGTACGAAAACCGGTTTGGAAGAATTTGACCGCGTTCTAGGTGGCGGACTTGTCCCCGGCTCATTGATTCTTTTGGGTGGAGAGCCCGGGATAGGAAAAAGTACGCTTATGCTCCAACTAGCGCTTAAAGCATCCATCCCCAAAGTTCTATATGTGTCGGGAGAAGAAAGCGAGAAGCAGCTTAAGATGAGGGCAGAGCGAATTGGAGCAGTGGAAAACGATTGCTATATCCTTACCGAAACATCTACACGCAACATCCTTAACCAAATCGAAGAAACCCAACCGCAACTCGTGGTTATTGATAGTATTCAAACGCTCTATTCCGATGCACTTGATGCCGCCCCGGGAAGTGTGAGTCAGCTAAGACACTGCGCCGCAGAATTTTTGCAATTTAGCAAAACCAGTAATGTCCCGGTGATTCTAATTGGCCACATCACCAAGGATGGAAATATTGCCGGACCAAAAATTCTCGAGCACATGGTTGACGCGGTTTTACAGTTTGAAGGCGATCGGCATCACTTATATCGATTGCTTCGAGCATCCAAAAACCGTTTCGGCTCTACGGCTGAATTAGGGATTTATGAAATGGTAAACAGTGGACTTCGGGAAGTGAAAAATGCCAGTGAAGCTCTACTTTCTCGTCGCGGTGAATCCCTAAGTGGAAACGCAGTGTCCGCCACATTAGAAGGAATGAGGGCCATGCTCATCGAAGTTCAAGCTTTGGTAAGCACCGCAGTGTACGGAACGCCACAGCGATCCACCACCGGATTCGATACACGCAGATTGAACATGCTGCTGGCCGTTTTAGAAAAACGCTGCGGATTTCGACTGGCGAGTAAAGACGTTTTTCTCAACATCACCGGAGGCATTCGCGTAGATGATCCGGCAATCGACCTCGGGGTGGTTGCCGCAATTTTATCCAGCGCCGAAGACATACCCGTTGACCACCTTACTTGCTTTGCTGGGGAAGTAGGACTCAGTGGAGAAATCAGACCCGTAACGCGCCTGGAGCAGAGAATCAATGAAGCTGAGAAAATGGGTTTTGAAAGAATCATCGTTTCCGCCCACGGCCCACTAGACAAAACCCATAGCGGAATCCAAATCATTAGGTGTAATCGAGTGGAAGAAGTTTTTAAACACCTTTTCGGCTAAACTATTTCTCCCAACATCCGTTTTAGCCTTATTCATCACCACACTTTTATGAGCGATAACACAAAACGCTGGCTACTATTTGTTTTCTTGGCAGTAGCCTGGGGCAGTTCTTTTCTCTTGATGAAAAGAGGTCTTCGCTCATTTGATTATATGCAAATTGGAAGTTTACGAATTGGCTTCGCTTGGATATTAGCAAGCCTTATTGCCCTTCGATCATTTAAAGCCTTAAACAAAAAAACACTTCTTCCGCTAATTGGGGTTGGGGTTCTGGGCAACGGAATACCGTATTACTTGTTTCCATTAGCTATTAGCAAACTGGACAGTGGATTAGTGGGTGTGTTTAATTCAATGGTGCCTTTGTTCACCCTTCTTGTAGGGGTTATATTTTTCAAAACGAGCTTTAAGAAAAAACAAGTAATCGGTGTGCTCGTTGGATTTGGCGGAGTTTTCTTTTTACTGCAACCAAGCGCCAATCCTGAACACAATATATACTATGCAGCGTTCGCGATCATCGCCAGCGTATGCTATGCGCTAAGCGTAAATATTATAGGAAACAAACTTGCGGGAATGAGCAGTATCGCTATTACTTCCTTGAGCTTATTAATGGTGGGGCCAATATCGATTGGATATCTTTTTCAGGGCACCAACTTTATGGAAGTGATGAGATATGACGACCTAGCCTGGGTAAACTTATTCTTTATAGCAGTACTTGGAATGGTGAATTCAGCAATAGCTATTATCGTTTTCAACCAATTGATAAAAAATTCCTCACCACTATTTGCTTCTAGTGTGACGTACTTTATTCCAATTGTAGCACTATTATGGGGTGTGTATGATGGAGAAAACATTCAATGGATACACCTTATTGGAGTAGCATTTATTTTAGTAGGCGTTTGGCTA
>JBHYFA010000098.1:0-9192 GCA_051859825.1 Schleiferiaceae bacterium | reverse complement strand
GCTGAAGCTCATGAACTTTTACCTCCAATACGTAGCCACTGTAGATGCTTATTCCCGCGAGAACGGCGAGGTAAATGAGCATAGGCCAGTAGCGCGCGACTTTAGGGTCGAGCAGAAACTCCCCCGAAACGATGCTTCCGGTGGTGTTTTTGGGTTTGGTATTTTCCGTTGGCTCACTCATATTCTCTCAGCAATTCGGAGTTTGGCGGAACGCGCACGTGGGTTAGCAGCTGTTTCCTCTTGTGAAGGTTCAATGGGCTTGCGAGTGATGGCTTTGTATGGTAAAAGTCGTTTGCCAAAATCATCGCGTTCGGGTTCATCTTCCGTATTTCCGCTACGAATGAGGTGTTTTACCATTCTATCTTCTAGTGAGTGGTAGGAAATACACACCAATCGTCCTCCCGGTTGAAGCACGGAGGCTACTTGTTCGAGAAATTCTTGGAGTGCGCCCATTTCGTCGTTTACTTCAATACGGAGTGCTTGAAATACTTGTGCTTTTGCGGAGTTGAGTTGTTTCGGGTTAAATGCTTTTTCGATGATGGCCAAGAGTTCCGAGGTAGTAGTGATATCCTGTTCTTTTCGTGCTTCCGAGATGAGTTTTACTAAATAGCCTGCTTTACTAACTTCTCCATAGCGAATCAGAACTCTACGAAGCTCGTCTTCATCGTATTGGTTGATGATGGTTTCGGCGGTTAGAGCGGTTTCCGGGTTCATTCGCATATCCAATTTCGCGTCGAAGCGGAAGGAGAAACCTCTTTCTGCGGCGTCAAATTGGTGGGAGGAAACACCAAAGTCGGCCAGAATCCCGTCAACTTTACTCACGCCGTACAGTCGCAACATTTTTCTCAGATTGCGAAAATTTTGGGCGATGAGGGTAAACCTTTTGTCTTGAAGCACATTGGCTTTAGCATCAGGGTCTTGGTCAAAAGCGAATAATGCACCCTTATCATTGAGTTTAGAAAGAATAGCCGAACTGTGTCCGCCTCCCCCGAAAGTAGCGTCAACATACACGCCGTCGGGTCGGATATTCAGTCCATCTACAGATTCATTCAGTAGAACCGGGTTATGATAGTGGGGTGTGCTCATCGGTTCCAAATTGTCCCATTACTTCTTCTGCTAAAGCACCAAAGTCAACCTTTTCATCATTTATGACTTTCTCGTAGGTTGCTTTGTCCCATATTTCGATGATTTTCCCGGCGGCACTAAGAACGATTTCTTCTTTTACTCCCGCAAACGCTCCGAGGTCTTTGGGGATAAGCATTCTGCCGTTAGCATCAACGTCAACCAATCGAACACCCGCTGTGTACATCCGAATGAAATCGGCATTCTTCTTCACAAAGCGGTTTAGTCGATTGAGTTTGTCCATGACCATATTCCATTCTTGCAATGGATAGAGTTCTAAGCATGGTTGAAAAACGCTGCGTTTCATCACAAAGCTTTCCGTCAAAATGGGCTGTAACTGCTTTTTTAGGGCAGCAGGCAGCGCAACCCGATTCTTGGAATCGGGCTTACATTCATGAACACCAATGAGATTGAGCTTTGTCACCGCGTATGTTTTTTCACGGTTCAAATATACCACTTTGTTCCACTTTACACCACTTTGTTAATAAGTTTTCCCACCTTTTATTTTTTTGTGGACGTAAAATGCTTAAAACCTCGGTTGATACTGAGGTTTTAGAGCGTGGTTTTGGTGTTGCTTATTATTCGTGCACATCCTCAAGAAGCCATTCTGTTACATTGTTGGGATGAATAATGTTGAATGTGTGATTAGGATACGCGTTTTCAAAACTCTTTGGAAGTTGAGCTTTCTTTTTGGGATTCCACTTAAATTCAAAGGCGTGAATAACGCCATTTCGCTCTTCGATATAATCTATTTCTTGCTGACTGTGTGTTCGCCAGAAGTATGTGTTTGAGTATAAGTTATTGTAGTGCAGTTGCTTTTTTCTTTCACTAATCAAAAAATTTTCCCAGAGTCCACCAATATCTTGGCGGTTGTTTGCCGGCCTGAAGTCTGAAAGCAATGCGTTTCGGATTCCGTTATCGTAGAAATAGACTTTACGACTTTTCTTCAACTCTTTTCGCAGATTTCTACTAAGCGAAGTCAGGCGAAAAACAACGTATGATTGCTCTAAAAGCTGAATATATTTTTCCACTGTTTCCTTATCTAAGCCAATGGTTTTCCCCAATTCATTATAAGACACCTCTTGTCCTATTTGAAACGCCAAGGCTTTAAGTAGCGTCAATAGTTTATCGGATTTTTTTATATACTCCCAACGCAAAACATCTTTGTACAAAAAACTGTCAGCTAAGCTTTTCAGTCGGTTTTCGGCATCGTGTTCATTGACTACTACTTCTGGATAGTAGCCGTAAACCAGACGATGATTGAGAAGTTTAAGCTCCTCAAATGCTCCGTGATGATTAGCCATCTCACCAAAAGAGAGAGGAAAAAGCATGTATTCCCATTTTCTTCCAGTGAGTGGTTCATTAATATTTGCAAGCTCAAAGGAAGATGAACCTGTAACGACGAGTTGAACATCCTTCATTTGGTCTGTAATGAGCTTCAGTTTTATGCCAATATTTTCTATACGTTGAGCTTCATCAATAATCACAGTTTTGTGATTTCCTATAAAGGTCTTTAGCATTCTTGCCGATCCTACATCAAACATAACATGTGTATCGGCATCATCGCCATTGAGCCACAAAACATCTTTTTCTTTGGAAAACAGGCTGTTTAAAAGTGTTGTTTTGCCTGTTTGTCTTGCCCCCATTACAATTACAGCCTTCGCTTTACCCAGCCTTTGAAGGATGATGTTTTCCAGCTTTCTTTGAATCATTGCGGTAAAATTTTCGATTACATTCGCAATATTACTGCAAAATTTTCGATTGTAATCGAGAAAATACCGTAAAATTTTCGGTTTGAATCGAAAATTCTCTGGATTCTATTTCGCAATAGGGATTCTATTTTCAAGTTACGCATTGATTTTAACTATAAAAATATACAGTATCTTTGCTTACTTATTCAATATCTGACAACCACCACCTTTCCAGAATGATATTCCGGCTTTTCGTCATTTTTAGCCTTTTCCTATCTCTTACGCCTAGATTGCTTTGGGGGCAACTTTTTCCTGTGATAAATGAGGTGAGTAATTTCAACTTTAAATCGGTTTTGGACGAATACGGAGAGGCGCCTTCATGGGCGGAGTTGTATAATCCGCACGACACTATTTTATCTTTACAAGGACTTTTTCTTTCCAATAACGCGACTATCCCACAGTTGTATTCTTTACCCGATACGACTTTAGAAGCACACCAGCATATCTTGGTGCTATTTTCGGGTAGGAGCTACGTGAGTAGAGATTTTATCCACGCTAATTTCGAATGGACAGGCTCAAGTTTATTTTTATCTACCTCCAACGGAATTTTTGATCAAGTTACGGTTCCTGCTTTGAGTGTAGATTGTAGCTACGGCCGGAGTTACGACGCTGCGAATACCTACATGATTTTTGGATTACCCACTCCGGGTGCTCCTAATGATTCGACTTTTCCTTATGTGCCTATAACGGATCAGTTGAGTGTTTGGCCGTTTTCGGGTTGGTATCCTGTTGACAGTTTGCGCTTAGAAATTAACGCTACAGATCCTACTCTGGAAATTCGCGTGGGCATGAATGGTTTTCTTCCGGAGGATTCGACTGGCATAACTTACCAGTCGCAATTTTGGTTGCAGCCTCATAATTCTGAGATGTTTTCATTCATTCCAACAACTACAACTACAATTGAAAGTCGTTTTCGCTGGCGCACTCCTGCCTCCGTTCCCTCTCACGTCAACGTTATAAGCGTTGCTGGCTTCCGAGACGGGAAACGGGTTACGCCTTATTATCACCGGCATTATTTTTTACAGCGTGAGTCGCCTACATTGGACGTACCCGTTATTTCTATTCAAACATCACCCGATAATCTTTTTGGTTTTGAAAAAGGCATTTATGTGCCAGGCATTACCCATGCACAAACGCCCGTTACCTCATGGCCTTGGGGTACGGGAAACTTTCATCAGCGAGGTAGAGCGTGGGAGCACCCAGCACACCTTTCCTTTTTTGAGCCGGATGGGAGTTTGGCTTTTGAACAAAATTTAGGCATTCGCATTCATGGAGGCGGTAGTAGGGCTTTGGCTTTAAAAAGTTTGCGACTTTATTCTCGCAGTGTTTACGGAACTTCACGCTTGCGTTATCCGTTCTTCCCTGAGCGTGATTTTGCTAATTACAACCGAATTTTGCTGCGCAATAGCGGTCAAGACTTTCTGCGAACAATGTTCAACGACGCCATGGTTGCCAATATGGTTGCTCCTTTGGATTTAGATGTGCAGCTTTCAAGACCCATTATTCATTATATCAATGGGGAGTATTGGGGCATTTTGAATATTCGCGACCGGGTTGATGAGCATTTTATTTCTTATACCCGTGGTGTTGCTGAAGAGGATGTGGAGCTTATTACAATTGATTTTGCGAAGCAGGAAACAGATAGCAACTCTTGGCCTACCTTTATCAGTCAAGTGAGGGATTATTCGGATTATAGCGGATCTGATTTTTTTGAGTTTTTACAAGAAAAAATTGATGTTCAAAACTTAATTGACTATCTTATTTCTCGTGTTTACATCAGTTCTGTAGATTGGCCAGGAAATAATCGAAGCGTTTGGCGACATGCCTCAGATACGGGGCGTTTTAGGAATATATTTTTTGATAACGACAATACGCTAGATTTGCGTGAGGCAAATACGTTAAAAATGGCTTTGGCCGAAGATGGCTCTGCGTGGCCAAATCCTGCGTGGTCAACTCTTTTATTTCGCAAATCACTATTAAATGAGACATTCCGCGAATTATTTATTAGGCGGAATGAAGAACTTGTAAATACGGTGTTTGAAAAGAAGCGCATGATAGGAATTTTAGATTCATTTGTTGAACTATATGAACCATTGATGCTTGACCATATTTATAGATGGCAATTTCCAGGAAATACTATTTCTGCTTGGTATTTTCATGTGAAGAATATGCGGAGGTTTATTGAAGAAAGGCCTTGTGTTATAAGAGAAATTTTCCGCGATTATTTTGATTTACCTGAAAACTATCTTTCAAATCTTCAATGTGAAAGCAATGGCTTCGCTCCCATTTTAGATGATGAAGACATTGTAGTCGATATTTTTCCAAATCCAACCCAAGGAGCGGTTAGTGTTGCTGCGGAGGTTCAGCCTTATTCGGAAATTCGATTATCTATTTTTGATGTACAAGGAAGAAAACTTTTTGATGAAAAAATTATCGAAGAATCACGATTTTTTGTTCGGGATATAACCGAAACGTCTAATTGGATGCCGGGCGTATATCTCGTGCGTTTTGAAAATTTGGATAAGGTTATTGTTCGGAGACTTATCGTAAATTAATAGATTTTGAATTACAATTCAGCAGTTTACATCACGGGAACTTCGCAAGGTTTAGGTAAAGCTTTGGCGGAGGTTTTTTTGCAAGAAGAAGGTGTTCTGGTATGTGGAATATCTCGTAATCAAAGCATTGAGCACAAGAATTATCTTCATACTACACTAGACTTGAGTAACGAGGAAGAACTGTTTTCCTTTGAGTTTTCCGTGCCTCAAGGAGTTTCAAAAGCGATTTTGATAAACAATGCCGGAGTCATTCATCCTATTGGTTTAGCTAAAACGCTGGCGGTGGATGAGGCCTTACTTCGCAACTATAAAGTAAATGTTTTCGCGGTTCATGCTTTGATGATCAAGTTTCGTCAAGCTTTTCCACAGGGCGTCGAAGGTCAAATCATCAACATCAGTAGTGGTGCTGGTCGGTGTCCTGTGCCAGGCTGGAGTGCATATTGCGCTTCTAAGTCTGCCGTGGATGCTTTAAGTGAAGTTTTTGCAGCAGAACACCCCGATTGGAAAATATGGTCGTTAGCACCGGGTATTGTAGATACGGGCATGCAAGAGCAAATTCGAGCAGTGGATGAGGAGGTGTTCCCCGAAGTCCATCGTTTTATTGAATATCACCAAAAATCGGAGCTGAAAAGTCCTCTCGAAATAGCTGCAAAAATTAAGGAATTGATAGATTATCCCGAAAGAGTTAGCGGAACTATTATTTACATTCGAGATTTTTTGTAGTTTAGCCCGGTAATTTTCGCAAGGCTTTCGTCACAAATTCTCTAAACGTTTTTTATGAAGAAAATTTTACCCCTACTGTTTATTGTAGCTCTGAGCTGTTCCAAAGATCCATCGGTTATTGTTACCGACCCTCCGCCGCCCCTGCCCGCTACTTTGGAGGAGCAGTTGAGGGGTTCGTGGAAGGCCGACTATCTTTCTTATGCCTTTGATGTGGCTTTTGATCCGGGAATTGGTATTGAAGTACCCTTTACCAGTAGGGGGGTGATTGATGATCCAGTAGGGAGTTTGGAGTTTTTTCCTTCGGCGTTTTTTATGGATTATGTACTTACAGCCTCCATTAACTTCAATGTTCCGGTGGTTAATTTCCCCGTTCCTATACCCATATCTTTGCTAGGTTCTGGCGATTACGAAGTTCGCGGAAACGTGATTCGTGTGGGATCAGGCAATAGATTAAGAGAATTTGAAGTGCTTTCTCATGGGCCGTTTCATTTAACTTTAGCTACCATCCAGCCTTCTACCGTGCCGCTTCTGGGTGCAATAGAGATTGATTTGATTATCAATTATGTTTATGATGATGAAATGTAAAAGTTTACAGCAAACAACATTTAAACGAAATTAATGAAAAAACTCCTCCTGCTCCTGGCAATCAGTATGTTTTTTACTTTCAATTCATTTGGACAGGTTATTATTCAAGGAAAAATTATCGATTCCGATGGAGGTAGTCCGCTCGCTTTCGCCAATATTGAAGTTGTAGGTCTTAGGCAGGGAACGGTGAGTGACTTAGAGGGTAAGTTTAAATTAGAAGTTCAACGCTTACCCGTGAAACTTCGATTTAGTTATATTGGATATCAGCCGAAAGAAATGGATATTTCTTTCGTTGCTTCTAAACTGGAAGTTTCTTTGGATATGAAATCAGGAACCTTAGAGGGGGTAACGGTTTTGGCAGGATTTAATCCCGCATTGCGTCTTATTCGAGGGGTAATGGATAATAGGGAAAAGAACGATCATGAGTACTTGAAGTCTTACCGTTGCAGAAGTTACAACCGACTGCGTTTAGGACCACGTTTTATATACACCGACAGTATTCTTCCGCCTGAGAGTACTTGGACAAAAGAGTATCGTCAGTTGGTTTCATCCGACTTTTTTCTCAGTGAATCGGTAGGAACCAGAACCTATCGGCGTCCGGGTAAAGCCGTTGAAGATATTGAAGCTACCCGAACCAGTGGATTTCAGCAACCCTTATTTGCTATTTTTGCTACTCAACTACAGTCGTTTACGTTTTACGATCCTTCTTTTAACTTGGTGGGATTGGAATATTTGAGTCCGCTGAATAAAAGAATGGAGCGATATTATCAGTACCGATTGATTGATACGATGTTGGTAAATGACGGACGAGACACCGTTTATACAATAGCCTTTGAACCGCAGCCGGGAAGACAGTTTCAAGCAATGAAAGGTCGGATACAAATTCAAACGCCCGATATGGCCATTCGCTCGGTTATTGCCGAACCGGTGAAAATTCCTGGACAAGATTTTGAGGTGCAAATTCGGCAGCTTTACGAAAAAAACGAAGTATGGTTTCCTACTCAGTTGGATGCGGATATTCAGTTTAATCGGCTTGAAGTGGAAACTTCTGAAAAGGTCGATACCGCTGGAACCGTGAAGTACAGCGTATATGTGCACGGCGAAATTCGGTCGTATTTTACCGATTTGGAAGTGGAACATGAAAATGCCTTTTCCGTTCCTCGTGGAATTTCTGCGCGCATTGCCGATGATGCCGCCAAGCGCGATTCCGTTTTTTGGAGTCAAAACCGAACGGAACAACTGACCTCTAAAGATTCTGTTACTTATTCGTTCATTGATAGTTTATCGGAAAGCATCAATTTAGAGCGGATTGTAAACATTGCAACAACCTTAGCTGATGGTTATTTGCGTTTCGGAAAGTTTGATTTCGACTTTAACCGTTTGCTGCGAATTAATATGCACGAAAGTTTGTATCTGGGAATAGGGGGAGTTACCAACGAAAATTTGTCTAAACGCGTTCAATTAGAGGGTTTTGGTGGTTATGGTTTTGGAGACTCTCGCTTCAAGTATGGTTACGGAGCACGTGTTCGTTTGGGAAATGCCTTTTGGATTCGTGGCGGCTATTCCTTTGATCTTGAAGAATCTGGAGGTTCCAATTTTCAGCTGCGTACTCGCGGAACATTGTTGGAAAACACCCAGAATCTTCGCCGCTTCTATGTAGATGTTTTTGATGAAGTGAGTACGGCTCTTTTGGAAGTTGAGTTTCATCCTGTTTCAATATGGCAGAATCGCATCCGTTTGCAGAGAGAGAATCGCTTTTTGGTAGGGGCAGATTATTTTTTTAGAGAGCCGTCTATTACGGGGACGGAGATATTCGCGCAAAATGGTTTTACCTACACCAATATTACCTACGAAGGACGCTGGGCGCCTAAAGAGCGTTTTGTGGAAAACCGTGGCAGACGCCAATTGGTCGAGCCTGCATATCCAATTTTTCGGTATATGGTTGAGCAGAATATTCCCGAATGGTCGGTTGATGCAGGAAGCATTACCCGCGCTGAAGCAAAGGTGGATTTTCTTTGGAGCAATCCCTACCGTGGTGTGTTGAGTATGCGTTTTCAAGGTGGACTAACTGAGGGCATTGCTCCTTACCACTATCTCTTTTCGCCACAATCAAATTTGCGTTTGTTTGAAGAGCGTTGGATAAGTTATTCCACCATAGGAGATCCGATGGCTTTTGAAACAGTGGCCTTCAACGAGTTTTTGTTCCAACGATACGCTTCGGGAATACTAAATTGGAACACCAAACAACTTGCTTTTCGACGGAACACCAAGTTTCCCGAAATAGCCTTCTTATGCAAATTCATATACGGTGAAGCTCCACAACAGGGTATGCACATTGGACTGCCGGTAGAGTCAGGAGGAGTAGCGGAGTTTGGAATTGAGCTCCTGCGCCTTTTTGGAGGAATTGGAGTTGGAGTGTATCACAGACCGGATGCTAATGCACCTTTTCCGTGGGT
>JBHYFA010000097.1:0-9325 GCA_051859825.1 Schleiferiaceae bacterium | reverse complement strand
GGACGGCGTTGCTTGCCTTTTGTTGAGATATTCCGGTTTTGTTTTCAGACGCTGCGTTCCGGTTGCGTCTTGTGGTTTTTCGGGTGAAGTAGAATGTGCAGCCACATGCCGCACCTAATCATTGAACGTGTGTTCACTTCTGCCCAGAATGGACAAATTACGCTTAAAGCGATTAAACAAATCCTCGAGTCCGTCGATCTCGATGATTGCTTGGTTGATGATGGTGTTTAAACGCGCATCATTCGGTTGCTTTTTTTTTCATGGTAAATGAATTTTGATTAATTTAGCGAAGTTAATATGCAGCACGGAAAAGCTACCGAAGGTTTAGTTCAACAGCGTATATAACTTATGGCGGATAAAGTGATGAAGTAAAGTTTTGTGCTTTTAAGTAAGTTTGTTACAAGCGAACAAGAAAGTGCTTCGAAAACCGCCACAAGTCATATACGCAAAACGTTGTATGCCATGCGAAAAAAAGCCACCGCACAAATAGCACATTTGGTTTTTGCCGACACAAAGGCAAACGCTAAAAAACCAAAAGAGCTATTTTATTGCCAAACACACATTGATTGATTATATAAATGAGCGAGGAAATAGTATCAGCAAGTGGAGAAAGAGCAGCAATGGGGGGCTATTTGCCTCAATTTGATGAGTTTGCTTGGTTTGTCTATTTGAACCTAATAAATAAAGAGCTTAAATGGATACGAATAGCAGACCCCAAGGCTGAAAAGCTTGATGATATACAGTATTCTACTTATTCGGAAATTCATGCATACCAAGTAAAATGGACTATTGCTGATGCGAACATATCATTCGCAAATTTTACAGAGTTGCTACCTCTTATATCCTCAAGTTGGAAGAGTTTAAAAACAGCAAATCCTGGGAAAAAAATAATTCCTCATTTAATCACTAACAAGCCTATTTCCTCCCATGATAGCTTGAAGGAAGGCGATACTAAAATTGGATCATTTCAAGACTTCTTTTCAGAAGTTTGGATAAAGATAAAATCAAATCAAGCAATTGATGTTAAGTGGAGTTCAATTCTTGCAGAGTTCGAAAAGAGTTCGAAACTTAGTGATTCTGAATTTGCAGAGTTTGTAGCCAGTTTTGATTTTCAACCTGATTACAAACAAAAACAGTTTAGTGTTGGAAATATTAAATACTCTAAGGAAGACGAAGACCTTCAGCAGATCAGCAGATTTATTGTTGAAAAGGTAGCCAGCCCAGAAAGAGTTGTAGAATTTTCTCGACAAGAAATTATTAAAGAATTAGGCTGGTCTGACAGATTTAAAACAATTTTTAACCATGAGTTAATAGTCGATAGACAAAGATATCAACCGATTCAATCAACAATTGACTTATTAAATTCAAAGTTAAAAGAGCATAAAAATGGATACCTGTTTTTGTTGGGAGGTCCAGGTTCCGGCAAATCTACTTTATTGAATCAATGGTCGAAAGGTCTAAAAACACGAATAATAAGGTACTACGCCTTTGATTTTGTCAACCCATCCTCACACCTAAACTTTTATGAAAGAGGAAATGCCACTCATCTTTTTTTCGATTTAGTTTTTCAGTTAAAGGAAGCTGGGATATATAAAAGAGACATACTTCCATATAAAGACTTGCTTTTTCTTAAGGATGTATTCAATGAGCAATTAAGAGCTATCGGAGAAGATTTTGTGACAAATGGTCGACCGACCATAATATTGATTGATGGTCTAGATCATGTTCCTAGGGAATACAAATCAACAACAAATAGTTTCCTACGTGAACTTCCTTTACCATCTACTTTACCTGATGGTGTGTTCATTATTCTTGGTAGCCAATCCTATGAACTTGAAGACATTCAACAGGAAATTAAAACTGAATTTCAGAATGGAGATAGAACTATTAAAATTGATTCACTAAAAAAGGAGGAAGTATACAAGTACATTGATAATCTTGATTCTTCAATTCAACTTACTGGTTCTCAAAAATTGCAAGTATTTGAGAAATCACAAGGACATCCATTATACCTGTCTTACTTAGTTGAAAAAATCAATAAGGCAGATTCGATTGACGATACAATCGAATCTTTTGAAGTTATTGATGGTAGTATTGATAATTATTATAAAAAAATATGGGAGCCTATTCAGAAAGAAGATAGCCAAATTCAATTCTTAGGTTTAATTGCCAGAATTAATGGTTCGATCAACCTTCAGTTCATTCAGGAATGGGGGTTCCAACCTAGTGTACTAAAGTCTTTTCGTGAAAAGGCCAGGTTTCTTTTTAATGAAACCGAAAGAACTTTGTCTTTTTTTCATAATTCGTTCAAGCAATTCCTTCTTCATCATACCTCCCTAAATTATTTAACTGGAGAATATGACCCAACAGGTAATATCAAATATCATAATCTGCTGGCTGATTATTATGTAAAGTCAGAGATTGAGAAATCTTGGAAACAGAATCATCATCTATTTCAAGCACAGCAATACGATAGGTTTGTTTCAGTAGTAACACCAGATAGTTTTACTGAACAACTACTTAACTTCCGACCAGCAGAAGAGATTAAGCAAGATGCAAAATTAGGTATTGAAATAGCTAGACAAAATAGGGACATTAATACTCTAGTAAGATATCTATTCTCACTGGCAGAAATCGAAAGAAGGTTATTCAATATTGATCCTGCATCATTTACAGAAGAGCTCTTATTCTTAAATAAATTTGATTTAGCTAGAGATTATCTAAGAACTGGTAACACCTTACATTGTAGCGAATCATATGCATTCAATGCATGTCGCTTGTTTATAGAATTTGGACACAAATCTGAAGGAGCCACCTTATACAATTTAGCCTATCCTGAAATCATTACAGATTCAGGGATTCTCATTGATGATTCTCATAGATACGAAGAAATAAGGGACTCTTTAGAAGAATGGATTTATACAGCTCCATTTTTTGAATCGACTGAGAATATTTTCTCAATAATTGATAAAATTCAATTCTCAGATAGCATCCGAGAAAACAGATTTGAAGAAAAAGAATCTGATTTACAGCTAAGATTGCTCTCGAATCTTGGTTATAGTTTAGTTGATCAAAATAAGTGGGATGATTTCAATAGAGTCACGGAAAAAATAGATCCCACGTCTTCGAGAGGAAGGAATTCTCTTTTCCAACTTCTAAAATATGCTATCGAGCAATGCCTTGACTTAAAAGATAATAGTCGAGCGAATGAATATTTGTCATTATTAACCTCTCATTTCACTAAAGAGAAGACAAAACCTATTGGTAAAATATTCATTGCCGATTTAGTTTATAAAGTTACCCGTGACTCAAATGAAACATATAGCTGGATTAAGGAAGTTGAACAACCTTCTCATGTGGGTAAAGATCGGTTGGGATATGATGATTCGTTAGACGCGTTCCTTCCATTAATCATACTTAACAAATTACTTAACCTATCTGGAAACGGGGTTTCTATTACGTCTGCAATTCCATCTGTTGCGAAAGGTACTGATGAAGAAGTCATAGTAGAGTTTGAACGAATGTTATGTATTACTACTCAAATTCTAGCGGAAGGAATTCTTCAAACTTCAATGTCTGCTGATATTATTAAAAGAGTATTTCCAATAGTTCGGTTTTACTACAAAGAAATATCTCACAGAAATAATTATTGGTATAAGCTGACACAAGCAAAAGGGCAATATTTTGATTTTTTGATATCAGCAGTATCTGAATTGGGCTCTGAAAAACTAGAATTATTAGGAGATTATTTATTTGATGAGTTTCAAGATTCTCCAAGATATTGGAGTACAAGTATCCAACGTAAAATCATTAAATCCCTCTTGAATAATGGGTTTGATGCTGAAAAAGCAATAATACAGTTGAGATCATTAGAGCATTCTATGTTGGATGATCATGATATAGATGGTCGAATAACCGAATGTTTGGCTCACTCAAAAGTGTGGCTCATTTTAGGCGAGTTGGAGGAAGCTGAAAAATGGCTCAAACAGGCAATTAAAGAATCTATTGGAGTAGGTTATAGAAAAGATTATCAATTTAGTACCTGGATTGAATGGTTAAGAAAAATAAACCATAAAGACCCATCAGGAGCTTCTGAAAGAATAAAATGGTTCTTATCTCATTTAAACCATATTAAAGAAACCACGGAAGGAAGAGCTTATTGGAATGCTTCTGAAGAATTATTAGCAGTCACGTTTGAACATAATCTGAATGATGGTCTTGAACAGGCCATTTGGCAACTAGAAAATGATCTGATTGATTTTAAAGATACCATTACCCTTTTTATCAAACATTTCATCCAACGAACAAAAAGTGAGGAAGAGTTCAAAAGTATTGTTCAACTATATATTAATCTATATCTGCCTCTTGCTGAATCTGCCGATTCTTCTCTGCTCAAATCCATCCTAGAAAAGGGGCAGGAAATTTTAAAAGATGTATTTTTAATAGAGTACGCACAAGTCATAATTTCGGCAATAGAAATTAAAGCTTACGAAGAAACCAGACATTACCTACTTTCTGAAATTGATGATTTCTATAAATCAAAAGGACTAAAAGCAGGAGACTATTATTCATCGTTTAATATACCTTCAAAGAATGAAAGAGATAGGTCGTCAAGCTCTTCTAATTCATTGGTTTTAAAGACAGATCATGAAAGGATTAATGAAAGTGAAGTGCTTGAGCGTGTTACAAATTTTGATGATTTCAAGAAAATTATTCAAGAAGAAGATCAGGCAAATTCATTTTTTAATTGGTCAAAAGTTATTGAAAAAATAACTCCTTTATTGTCTTCAAGCCAAATTGAAGAAGTTACCAAACTAGCTAGAATTGGAAGGAAAGAATCAGATTTCTATGCCAAACTAAGTGAAGCCGCCTTAACGTTAGGAAACACTGAACTGGCAACTAGTTTAGCCAATAAAAGTATTGAGCTATCGAGCGAATCGGGCTGGGTCAAATACTATGATGGAGGAACAAGAATCAATGCGTTTAGTACACTAAAGCGAATCAATCCAGAAATCTCATCGAATAAGGCATTTGAAGTATTCACTCATGATATAGTAAGTAGTAATTATCCGAGTTCATATATCGAACATCTTGAAGACATCATTCCACTTCTAACGGAACATTATGTTGAAGAAGAGCTTTGGCCTGAAATATATGGTTATCTACAAAGACTGATGTCGAATAGTAAACCAGTTGAGAATTTACCTATTCTTCCTTCATTAGATCGACCAATCATGGAAACGTTAGTCGATTACTTGGTTTATCTATCAGAGAACCCTGTCTCGATAGTAAAGGAACAATCCTTACTGCTTTTGGCAAAATATATAAATCAAGATGATGATTATGCTCTGGCTCAACTACTGAATGGTGGTTTAGATGATTACTCATGTATGTATGTGATAATGAAATTATCTGCATTAGACTCTCCCAAAATTCATTCACTTAAATCAAAGATTAACAGTTTAGCTCTATCAAATGATTATCAATTAAGAAAAAATGCAATAGACATACTTTCCTCAATAGGGGAAGAAATTCCAACTCCAAAAATCATTCAATTACCTAAAGTTTACTCTTTACATATTCCAGAAAACGGAAAACCAGATTTTAAAAAAGAGATTGACCCTTATTTTCCGGAAATTGATATTAATGACCCCCGAGACCTTATAAGACCTTTTGAATTTTTGATCAAAATTTTATCAGAAGAGTCTGGAATTTATGAATCTAATCTTATTTATAGAGCCTATTCAATCATGAAAGAAATTGGTCGAGAAGAGGAATGGACGGTTGAGTATGAAAAGAAGCTAAGAAATCATTTAGAAGAAATATACTTAAAATATTCTTACCCTAGACCAAGGGTAGTTGCTGCTCAAAGAGCCATAATGCATGTAGCCAATGAATTAATAGATTCTGGAACAATTGATGACAGAAGAATTCAGAATCTTTTAATCTCTCATGATTATGCTGTTCAGTTTTTTACAGAAATAGCTAAACCTGAATTTATTCAAACCATTAAAGAGAGAGTTTTTGGAGGTGTTGGCAATGATTGGTTAGATCGAATAGGTGAATCAGAAAGATTAAACGAATCTCTTCTAGACTACAACGAAACCTTCAAGGTCATAGCGGAATACAATCGAATAGTGAATTTAGATTGGGGTGCTCCTACTGAAGAATACATGTATCAAATAGCTGTTAATGAGGATTTGGATAAAGAAGATAATTACATTTTTGGTTCTGTTTTTCATCAACTAAGTAGCAATTATCATGAATTAAGAGGCGGTGGCCATTTTATTATTGTAATTAGAGTTCATAGGTTTAATCAATTTGACCTAAAATCCAATTGGATTGCTGTCAATCCTGTTTTAGCAAGATATTTAGGGTGGGAACCTGAGCCCATGAAATTATTCGCTTGGAAAAATTCACAAGGTGAATTAATGGCAGAATCAATTTATTGGTCAAATGGTAACATTCAAATGACGCCACGCAAAGATGGAGAAGTTGGGGAAGGTTGGTTTGTGACAGTTTCAAAAGATGGACTCCAACAGATTAAGACGATCGAGAAAAACTTGTTTCTACAAAAGAAGTTAGTCCGGTCTAAATATGAAGATTCTGTTTTAATGAATAAACAAATATTTGATGTAACAAAACTTTGACAATGAACCCAATCCTATGCATCCATACACATTGGCATGTCGCTCAAAGCCTTCACACAAACCAAAACTTGCCAAAGAGTATGGCTGCCCCAACGCACGGACGAAGAAAAAGCACTGGCATACAACATTGTATAAAAGCAATAGCGGGTGAAGTGAAAATCAAAGTCTGTGCATTTAATAAACTTTTGTGGTGGCGGAAAGGTAATCGCCTTGAAATCCGCTACTGCTCTTATACTTGACCGTTGTGCAACATGCTGAAAAAGCCAACCGCACAAATAGCACATTTGGTTTTTGCCGACCCACGAGCCAAACGCAAAAAACCAAAAGAGCCTATTTTTTCGCCCACGCTCGGACGGACCAAAAATGAAACGAACGAAATGTATTTTGAAAATTAGTTAAACGGAAAATTTGGGCTATTTTAGCGACTTAATTTTATGTGGACATGAACCGAATAAAGGAAGTAATTGAAGAGAAAGGAATTAAACAAACTTTGTTAGCTGATAAGCTCGGAAAGAGTTACAACATGGTGAACGGCTATGTGCAAAACCGACAGCAACCAAGACTTGAAATCCTTTATGAGATTGCTAAAATTTTGGAAGTAAACGCCAAAGATTTATTGAAATGAACATAATCCTTTTATTCCCGAAATTACCGGCAGGGAATGAATAAAAGGATTGTGTGAATTCCATGTGACCATTGAAAAATAAATTCGACACATGAAAGAAGATTTGAATGACTAAAGAACATCAAATAGAAGAAAACCTAATCAAGCAGCTCACTGAGCTGAAATATACCTATCGACCTGATATTGTCGATAGAAAATCGCTTGAACAAAACTTCAAAACCAAGTTTGAAGCACTCAACCGTGTGCGATTGTCAGACAGCGAGTTTCTTCGATTACGCGAAGAAATCATAGAACCTGATGTATTCAAAGCGTCCAAAAAACTCAGAGAACAACAATTTTTCCAACGCGAAGACGGCACACCGCTTCATTACACCTTGGTCAACAACAAAGACTGGTGCAAAAACGACTTTGAAGTCATCAGCCAGTTGCGGATGAATACCGAAAACAGTAATCAGCGGTATGACATCATTTTGCTGATAAATGGCTTGCCCGTGGTTCAGGTAGAATTGAAACGCTTGGACATTTCCCCACGGAAAGCCATGCAGCAAATTGTGGATTACAAAAACGAACCTGGCAATGGCTATGGCAATTCGCTGATGTGCTACATGCAGTTGTTCATTGTGAGCAACCGTTCCAACACCATCTATTTCGCCAACAACAAAAAGCAGCATTTTCAATTCAATGCGGACGAGCAGTTCCTACCTATCTACCATTTGGCGGATGAGAAGAACAATAAAATCAAGCATCTGGAGGATTTCACGGAGCGTTTCTTGAAAAAGTGTACACTGGGCGAAATGATCAGCAAGTACATGGTGCTGGTAGAAACGGAGCAAAAGCTGTTGGTGATGCGTCCGTACCAAATCTATGCTGTAAAAGCGATTGATGATTGTGTAAGGCAAAATCGAGGGAACGGTTTTATTTGGCATACCACTGGAAGCGGAAAGACCCTAACTTCCTTCAAGGCTTCTACCTTGCTCAAAAGCAATCCCGATATAGAAAAATGTCTTTTTGTGGTGGACAGGAAAGACCTTGACCGCCAAACGCGAGAGGAATTCAATAAATTTCAGGAGGGTAGTGTAGAAGAAAATACCAATACTGAAACCTTGGTAAGGCGGTTGCTTTCTACTGATTATGCCGATAAGGTGATTGTCACCACCATTCAAAAGTTGGGTTTAGCTTTAGACGGTACAGGTAAAATAAATTACAAGGAACGCTTAGAGCCTCTGCAAGACAAACGCATCGTTTTCATTTTTGATGAATGTCACCGCTCACAATTTGGTGAAAATCACAAGGCCATCAAAGAGTTCTTCCCCAATGCACAACTTTTTGGATTTACAGGCACGCCCATTTTTGATGAAAACTCAACCCAAAAAATCCGTGAAGACCAATACGAAACCTACAAAACCACGGAGAGCATTTTTGAAAAGCAATTGCACGCCTATACCATTACGCATGCGATAGACGACCGTAATGTGCTCAAGTTCCATATCGACTACTTTAAAGGCGAAGGTTCAGTTCAGGCAAAACCTGGTGAAGCTATTGCACAACAAGCCGTGGCAGAAGCCATTATCGATAAGCACGACAAAGCCACCAATCAACGCAAGTTCAATGCGTTGCTGGCTACTGCTTCTATCAATAACGCCATTGAATATTATCGTTTATTCAAGGAAATCCAGAAGCAAAAACAAGCAGAAAATCCTGATTTTGTTCCCTTGAATATCGCTTGCGTGTTTTCCCCTCCAGCCGAAGGTAACAAAGACGTACAGCAAATTCAGGAAGATTTGCCTCAGGAAAAGGAAGACAATAAACAAAATCCTGAAGAGAAGAAAGCCGCATTAAAAGAAATCATTGCGGATTACAATTCGCAGTACGGAAGCAATCACGACATCAATAATTTTGACCTGTACTATCAGGATGTGCAAAGCCGCATCAAAAATCAGAAGTACAGCAATAAAGACTATCCACACAAAAACAAGATTGACATCACCATTGTGGTGGATATGCTGCTCACAGGTTTTGACAGCAAGTACCTGAACACCTTGTACGTGGA
>JBHYFA010000096.1:0-9520 GCA_051859825.1 Schleiferiaceae bacterium | reverse complement strand
GAATGAAAAAGCCCAAATCCGACGATAGGAGGATTTGTTGGGCTTCTTGGGTACAGCATCCTTTTCAGGTCCGCCGCAGGCACTCCTGCCGCTCTGCTTGAGCGAATTTTAGTGAATGAAAAAGCCCAAATCCGACGATAGGAGGATTTGTTGGGCTTCTTGGGTACATCCTCTTTTTCAGGTCCGCCGTAGGTATCGGCACACCCTAAATGCTAGGCTTTTTAAAGAAACTAAATCCGTTACAAATCAAGTGTTTGCTTCATAAAAAACGATATTCAACCACGATTTTACGACTTTTATAAAGCAAAATTAAAAAGCTAACTTTTAGGAAGCTTTTTTCTTCACCGCGGAGGCGCAGAGTGCGCAGAGAACTATCAAAAGAGCTTTGCGGTCTCTGCGCCTCCGCGGTGAAAATCAAATTTTTGGTAAAAGAGTTAGATGGAAAGGAACAAAGAGGTTGTTACCTTGAAGTTACTTCACGTTTTTCAGACCACGAAAGGCACGAAATACACGAAAATGTTGCTTCGCGACGGTTGGGGCGTACAAGTTAAATTTTATAAGAAGCAAAATAGACAATCCATTTTTCGTGCTTTTCGTGCCTTTCGTAGTTCAAAATAATCAACGTTTGCCACTTTTTTTTCATGCTTCATCGTCAGCGCTTCGTGCAAACAATTGCGAAGCAATCTATATTTCGTGCTTTTCGTGCCTTTCGTGGTTCAAAATAATCAACGTTTACCACTTTTTTTTCATGCTTCATCGTCAGCGCTTCGTGTAAACAATTGCGAAGCAATCTATATTTCGTGCTTTTCGTGCTTTTCGTGGTTCAAAATAAATCAACACTTGCTACATTTAATGCCCCACTTCACCGGTAACGATTCGTGAAAACAATTTCGACGCAATGTGGCTTCGTGCATTCCATCTAACTCTTTTGAATTGTTACACAAAGTCACAAAGGAGTCACAAAGTTTCTCGAAGTGGAATACTTTGCGTTATTAATCTTTGAGCACCTTATATTTACGGCTCATTAACCGTGTGGAAATTTCACAACATACAATCTTAGTTTATCCCAAATAATAAAGTGCAATTGATGGAAAATTTTAATACTCGTGATTTTATCGTGACTTCTCCGGTTGAGCTGAATGAAATCCCTACCAATCTTGAGGTTCAGCAGAGTAAAAAACAAACGAGAAATGCTCTAAAAGCAGTTGGTAAAAAACTAGCTAAAATGCAAAATACCATGTACGCCCATAGTCGCTATGGCGTGCTTATTTGTTTACAAGGAATGGATACCTCGGGAAAAGATAGTTTGATTCGTGAAGTCTTCAGCAAGTTTAACCCTCGCGGGGTCGTGGTGCATAGTTTTAAAACACCTTCTAACAAGGAGTTGCAGCACGACTACCTTTGGCGTCACTATGTAGCTCTACCCGAAAGAGGTAAGTATTCTATTTTCAACCGCAGTCATTACGAAAACTTACTCGTTACCCGGGTTAATCCGGAATTCTTGCTTTCGGAAAATTTGCCAACAATCCATAAAATTGAAGACGTTACGGAGGCGTTCTGGGAGCAGCGAATCAATCAAATAAAAAACTTTGAAGAGCATATTGCTCAAAATGGAGTCATCGTTCTCAAGTTCTATCTGCACCTGAGTAAGGAAGAACAACGACAACGCTTATTGCGAAGATTGGAACGCAAAGATAAAATATGGAAGTTCTCGTCGAGCGATATCAGTGAGCGAAAGTTATGGGACAAATACCTGACGTATTACCAAGAAGCCATCAATAAAACTTCCGTCAAGCACGCCCCATGGTACGTTATTCCCGCCGATGATAAAGATTTTGCTCGATATCTCGTGGCCCAAATTATTCATGATGAAATGGCAAAATACACCGATATCACCGAGCCTCAACCCGATAAACATATTCTGAAAAATGTTGAAAATTACAAGGCGAAACTAGCAAAGAATGACGCCTGAGTTAACATGGGTGGCGACGCGTAGTGCTCTGTTATTTGGCAGATTGATTTTGCTTAGAAGGCGTTTCGCATCAATATTGCAGAAAAGTTTTATAAAATCCGTTTGTTTTTCTTGCAAATATTAAAGAAAAATCTTACATTTGCATAAAAAACAAATGACGGAAGATTTTTTACACTTCGTATGGAAGCGACAGATGTTTGACGCTTCCGACTGGTACGCGGATACCGGTGAAAAGGTGGAGGTGCTGCATCCAGGAATGCACAACTTCGATTCTGGTCCGGATTTTTCTCATGCCCGTATTCGCATAGGCGGACAAGTCTGGG
This sequence comes from Schleiferiaceae bacterium, assembly GCA_051859825.1. GTDB lineage: Bacteria > Bacteroidota > Bacteroidia > Flavobacteriales > Schleiferiaceae > CSBr16-58. The sequence continues at coordinate 7,225 of JBHYFA010000096.1, read as the reverse complement.
TGGGAAATGTGGAAATCCACCAACGACTTTCTGATTGGGACGACCATCGCCACGGTAGTGATGCGGCTTACGATTCGATAATTTTGCACGTGGTTTACGAGCAAGATGTGCTCTCCTTAGAAAATGTGAAACACGCTTTCCCAACGGTAAGTTTGCAAGGACGTATTCGTGAAGCGCACTACGATTCCTATTTGCATTTAATGCAGTCACCAAGCAAATATCCCTGTGCAAACCTGATTTCCTCCGTGGATGTTTCGCTCAAATCCATGATGCTCGACCGTATGCTGGTGGAGAAATTAGAGTATCGGCATTGGGATATCATGCGGAGCCGTTCGGGCAACGATTGGGAAGAAACAATGTATCAGCAAATTGCTCGAAGTTTGGGCTTAAAAATAAATTCTGACCCCATGCTCTGGCTCGCTCGATGCGTTCCCTTTCGCCTGGCTACGCGCTACCGAAATGATATTGAACAGGTCGAAGCACTTTTGTTGGGGAGTTCAGGACTGCTTGAACGAGAAGATATTCAGGTAGATGAAAAGCTATTGCACTACAGAAGTGAATTCGCTCACCTCAAACATAAACACCAAATAGACGCTCTACCTCATCTGGTATGGAAGTTTTTTCGTCTTCGTCCACCTTCATTTCCCTACGTACGCATTGCCCAACTTGCAGCCTTGATTGCCGCTAGACCTCTATTTTTTGAACAATTAAAAGCTGCAGAACGCATTGAAGAACTGCAAGATTTTTTTCAAGTTGAAGCTTCTGAATACTGGAGCACGCATTATTTACCGGGTAAACATTCCCCCAAAGCAAGTAATAAAATTGGGCAAACCACCATCGACCGAATCTTGATCAATGGTGTTTTGCCCGTTTTATTTTCCTTCGCAATGACCCATAAAAATTTTGACCTAAAGGAAAAGGTGCTCAGTTTTTATCACGATCTTCATGCGGAACAAAATTCCGTTACACGAATTTTTGCTTCTTCCGGTTTTGAACTCAAAACGGCCGGTCAATCGCAGGGTTTGCTACATCTATTCAAAAACTATTGCTCACCCAAAAAGTGCTTGCAATGTCAGGTGGGACAAAGTCTTCTAGAGCCAAAGGATACTTCAGCTTCTACGGGTTCATAAAAGCTTCGATATCCTCAATCTCTTTGGGGATATCCGCAGTGAGGTTCTCAAATCCGTCGGCGGTGATACGGATGTCGTCTTCAATGCGAATGCCCAGCCCTTCCTCTGGTATGTAGATACCGGGTTCAACCGTAAACACCATGCCTTCCTGCACCGGCTCAGTCCATAGACCAACATCGTGGGTGTCTAATCCAATAAAATGCGAGGTGCCGTGCATAAAATACTTTTTGTACGCCGGCCAGTTGGGGTCTTGATTATCAACTTCTTCTTGGGTAATCAGACCTAAGTTGAGCAATTCCTCAGTCATAAATTCGCCCACTTGCTTGTGATAATCGTCGAGATAAATGCCTGGACGAAGAATGCCGAAGCACTTTTTCATGACTCGGAGAACGGCGTTATACACTTCTTTTTGTCGATCGGTGAATTTGCCGTTTACCGGAAAACAACGGGTAACATCGCAGCAGTAATTTCCGTAAACCGCACCTACGTCGAAGAGAATCAAATCGCCATCTTTACACTCTTGGTTGTTTTCGATGTAATGAAGTACGCAGGCATTGGCGCCACTCGCGATAATGGGGGTGTAGGCAAAACCATCACTGCGGTTACTTAAAAATGTATGCATGAAATCCGCTTCCAGCTCGTATTCCATTACGCCTGGACGAATATTTTTCAATACACGATGATAGCCCTTAATGGTAATTTCCGCCGCTTTACGCATCACGGTCATTTCTGCTTCCGACTTCACCGAGCGAATTTTGTGCATCAACGGAGCTAAGCGCGCGTATTGGTGCAATGGGTATTGCTCTTTCAGCGATTTGGCAAAGCGCATGTCGCGTGTTTCTACCACGGTATTCGCTCTCAAGTGTTCGTTGGAATTCAAGTAAACGCTTTCCGCCTCACTCATTAATGTTTTGAGTATGGTAGGAAATTGATCGAGCCATTGGATGTTTTTAATGCCCGAGACTTCCTGGGCTCTTTCTTTGGATAATTTTTCTCCTTCCCAGCGGGCAATATGTTCGTTGGTTTCGGTGATAAAAAGAATTTCTCTGTGTTGCTCGCGGTGGGCGTCGGGAAAAATCACCAAAATTGTTTCTTCTTGGTCGGCACCGCACTGATGGAAAATATCGGAGTTTTGCTTGAAAGCCAGCGTGCCGTCGCCATTGGTTGGTAAAATATCGTTGCTATTGAAGATAGCCAGTGATTTGGAAGGTAGCAGTGCGCGTAATCGATTGCGGTTTTCAATAAAAATTTCAGAGGGAAGGGGAAGGTATTTCATTAATTGAAATGATTAAAAATTGGGTAATACATTAAACAAGCAAATGTTCAGTGTGTTAAAAAGACAAGTTCTGTTTTCAGACAAGAATAATTCTAAATTGAATTTTCTTTATGTGAAAAAAAGCCTAAGCATTACATTTGCGCTGCGAATATACGTATTTATAAATCGACCGTAAAAATTCATTATTTAACTATGGCTACAAAGTCAGCATTACTGGGATCATCGCTTACAAAGAAGTATTGGATGGCCCTTACCGGATTGTTCTTAAGCATCTTTTTAGTGGTTCACCTTATTGGAAACTTGGTGTTGCTGGGCGGCGCTGAAATGAAAGATAGCTTCAATGCTTACGCGGAGTTTATGACAACCTTTCCGTTGATTAAAGCAACATCGTATCTGCTTTATTTCAGTATTTTGTTTCATGCTTTTGATGGTATTCTTTTGACCATTCAAAACCGTAAGGCTCGTCCGGTAAAATACCATTACGAAAAGCCTTCGGCAAATTCCAATTGGGCATCCAGAAACATGGCGCTTTTGGGAACCATTGTTTTGTTCTTTATCGTTGGTCACATGGCAACTTTCTGGTGGTCGATGAAATTTGGCTCGGTGCCCATTGATCCGGCTACCGGAATGAAAGACCTTTATATTGTAGTGGAAACCTATTTCACTACAGCCTCTACCGCCTTGCTACACGTGATTATCTACGTGGTAGCCATGGTGGCCATCGGGTTTCACCTTTTGCACGGATTTCAAAGTGCATTTCAGTCTTTAGGTGTGAACCATCCTAAATACACTCCGTTAATTAAGAAAGTGGGGACGGCATTTGCCATTATTATTCCTGCTCTTTTTGCGGTTATTCCCGTTTTCATGTACATCAGTCAATAACCCACAGAAGAAATAAATTTTGAATTATGAAGTTAGACGCTAAAATTCCTTCAGGCCCTATTGGCACCAAGTGGGAATCGCACAAGAGTAACATTCGCCTGGTAAGTCCGGCCAACAAACGCAATATCGATATTGTGGTAATTGGTACCGGTTTAGCAGGTTCATCAGCCGCCGCTTCTCTAGCCGAAATGGGCTATCGCGTGAAGGCTTTTTGTTTTCAAGACTCCCCTCGTAGAGCACACTCTATTGCTGCTCAGGGTGGTATCAACGCTGCAAAGAATTATCAAAACGATGGCGACTCCGTTTTTCGTTTGTTCTACGATACAGTTAAAGGAGGCGACTACCGCTCTCGTGAGGCCAACGTTCATCGCTTGGCAGAAGTAAGTGCCAATATCATCGACCAGTGTGTTGCCCAAGGTGTTCCCTTTGCACGCGACTACGGTGGATTGCTCGATAACCGCTCGTTTGGTGGAGTTCAGGTGAGTCGTACCTTTTATGCTAAAGGACAAACCGGACAACAATTATTATTAGGTGCATACTCCGCACTCAATCGTCAAATTTCTAAGGGCAATGTGAAACTTTACAACCGTCACGAAATGATGGATGTAGTAGTGGAAGACGGAAAAACCCGTGGAATCATTGCTCGCAACTTGGTTACGGGTGAACTCGAGCGCCACGGAGCGCACGCGGTTCTACTGGCTAGCGGTGGATACGGAAACGTGTTTTTCCTCTCTACCAATGCAATGGGCTCAAATGGTTCCGCCGCGTGGAAAGCGCACAGACGCGGAGCATTATTTGCCAATCCATGTTTTACACAAATTCACCCAACCTGTATTCCGCAGAGTGGTGAGTACCAAAGTAAGTTGACCCTTATGTCGGAATCATTGCGTAATGATGGCCGTATTTGGGTGCCAAAAGATAAAAAAGATGCCGAAGCCATTCGCGAAGGTCGCTTGAAGCCTACTGATTTACCGGAGGAAAAACGCGACTACTATTTGGAGCGTCGTTATCCGGCTTTCGGAAACCTTGTTCCCCGCGATGTGGCATCTCGTGCTGCGAAGGAGCGCTGCGATGAAGGTTTTGGAGTGAACGCTACCGGTCAGGCGGTATTCCTCGATTTCTCTTCGGCAATTGAGCGCTACGGAAAAACGGAGGCTAACCAACTCGGTATCTCCAACCCGAGCAAAGAGAAAGTTCGTGAACTAGGAGAGAAGGTGGTAGCCGCGAAATACGGAAACCTCTTTGAAATGTACGAGAAAATCAAAGATACCAATCCGTACAAAAGCCCGATGATGATTTACCCCGCTGTGCATTACACCATGGGGGGAATCTGGGTAGATTACAACTTGATGACCTCAGTTCCCGGTCTTTACGCCTTGGGTGAAGCAAACTTCTCCGATCACGGTGCCAACCGCTTGGGAGCATCGGCGCTTATGCAAGGTTTGGCCGATGGGTATTTCGTTGCGCCTTACACCGTTGGAGATTACTTGGCCGATGAGATTCGTACTGGTGCTATTGATACCAGTTCAGCAGCTTTCGAGCAGGCGGAAAAAGAAGTGTCTGATCGCATTGATATGTTGATCAATAATAATGGAACAAAAACCGTTGACTACTTCCACAAGGCTTTAGGTAAAATTATGTGGGATAAGTGCGGTATGGCTAGAAATGCAGAAGGATTGAAAGAAGCCATCGGGCAGATTCAAGAACTTCGTGCCGAATTCTGGAAAGACGTGAAAGTGCCTGGTCGCAAGGATATGTATAACCCTGAGCTTGACAAAGCCGGCCGTGTGGCAGACTTCCTTGAGCTCGGTGAATTGATGTGTATGGACGCACTTACCCGTGAGGAAAGTTGTGGTGGACATTTCCGCGAGGAGCACCAAACTGAGGATGGAGAAGCTATGCGTGACGACGAAAACTTCGCTTTTGTTTCTTGCTGGAAATACAATGGTGAGCCTTCTAAAGCAGAATTGATTAAGGAGGAGCTTACTTTTGAGAATGTTGAATTGAAAACCAGAAGCTACAAATAATGTCTTTCTAGTAAGCTCGATAGCTTCGTTATACTCAATTGAGTACCAATTAAAAATAATTTGTGTCATGAATTTAACTCTTAAAGTTTGGCGTCAAAACGGTCCTTCTGATAACGGCCGTATGGAAGTATATCCTATTTCTGACGTTAATCCCGATATGTCTTTCCTTGAAATGATGGATGTTCTCAACGAGCAGTTGATAGCTGAAGGAAAAGACCCTATTGCATTTGATCACGATTGCCGTGAAGGTATTTGTGGAATGTGTTCAATGTTTATCAATGGTGAAGCACACGGTCCTGGCCGTCGTATCACCACCTGCCAGTTGCACATGCGTTCATTTAAGGATGGTGAAACCATCGTTATTGAGCCTTGGCGTGCTGCAGCTTTCCCGGTTATCAAAGATTTGGTTGTTGACCGTGGTGCCTTCGACCGTATTCAGCAAGCCGGAGGTTATATTTCCGTGAATACTTCTGGAAATACGCTCGACGCCAACGCCATTCCCGTTCCTAAGTACGATGCCGACCGCGCATTTGATGCGGCTACCTGCATCGGTTGTGGAGCCTGTGTGGCCACGTGTAAAAATTCTTCAGCCATGCTATTTGTATCGGCTAAAGTAAGTCAGTTTGCCCTTCTCCCTCAAGGTAAGGTGGAGGCGAAAGACCGCGTGAAAAAGATGGTCAACCAAATGGACTTGGAAGGCTTTGGAAACTGTACCAATACGGGAGCCTGTGAAGTGGAATGCCCAGTAGGTATTAGTTTGGAGAATATTGCTCGAATGAATAGGGAGTATTTGACGGCGTCCGTTTCTTCAGCAGACTAAAGATTTTCGATAAAGTCGGAGAGCTTTTTTATGCTCGGTAATAATTAAAGTCATCACGATAGAATGTTAGCGTGATGACTTTTTTGTTTTTACAAGCCTCACTTTTTGACTTAAAATTAGCCTGAGTTTTTTAAAAGGATTGTGAGGCATACTTTCTAACGATATTTTTGTCCAAAAAAAACACGATGCGCGTATTTATTATTCTTTTCATTGCTGCATTTTCGATAAACACGAGTGTAGCACAAATCACTTCTGATCTTGCTGTTGAGGTCGTTCAAAAGCAGCTTGATGCTTATAATTCCAAAAATTTAGAGGCTTTTGTTGCGGTGTTTCATCCAGAGGCTGAGCTTTACAATTTGGGAAACGATACACCCATTGCCAAGGGAACAGAAGCGCTGCTGGCACTCTACGGACGCTTGTTTGAACAATCCCCCAATTTACGCAGTGATGTGGTTTCACGCACGGTGATTGGAAATAAGGTGTTGGATTATGAAGTGATAACCGGAAGAAACAACCAGAGCGAGCCAATGTATTTGGTGGCCATCTACGAAGTGGAAGAAGGACTGATTCGCCGTTGTTATTTTGTGCGGAAATGAAAGTGATTTTTACCGTTTTTTTTGCACATTATTCAGCGTATTAATCCATAAATACTTCGTGATTAAATTATTTTTGCTGTCTAAAATGAAATTGTAATATGTCCGCACTTCAACGCTATATCCCTCCTTTTGAGTTCAAAGACAGCTTCGGTATTTTTCGGGTTGTTGCCTTTTTTGAAGGCTCTTCTTATTTGCTTTTGCTCGTTACTATGGTTTTAAAATATGGTTTTAATATGCCCGAGCCTAACATGGTAGTGGGGATGGCGCACGGGGTATTGTTTATCGCTTACGTCATCATGCTTGTATTGGCAGCGCGTGAAATGAAGTGGACACTTCTGCAAATGTTGTTTTTCTTTATACTATCGCTGGTGCCCTTTGGGACGTTTTATGGGGAAGGACATGTATGGGGGGAGTACGCTACTAAAGAGTAATGATTTCTAAATAAAAAAAAAGCTGCCTTTCATTTCTGGGAGGCAGATTTTTTATTTGTGTTT
>JBHYFA010000095.1:0-9622 GCA_051859825.1 Schleiferiaceae bacterium | reverse complement strand
TGGGAATATTATCCACGTACGGGAGAGGTTTTAAGCTTAGGCGCATTTTACAAGTACTTCAAAAATCCCATTGAAAACCGCTCTATCATTACCACGGAGCAACCCTCACTTTCGTATATGAATGCTGATTGGGCACAGAATTACGGTCTAGAAACGGAAGTAAGATTATCAATGAAAGATCGCGCTCCGGGATCTTTCCTTGACAACTTCTCCGTAAACATCAACGCGAGCTATATCATCAGTGAGGTTGACCTTGGAGAAACTGCCGTTGCCCAAACCCGCATTCGTCCGCTAGAAGGCCAATCGCCATACATCGTGAATGCCGGCTTATACTACAGCGATGAAAAACGCCGCGTTGACATCGCTATGCAATACAACATTTTTGGACCACGTATTTTCCTCGTAGGCGACGATAACTTCCCTACCATTTATGAACTTCCTCGTCACGCACTCGACCTTTCAGTTTCTACCCGCTTAAATGAGTATGTAGAAATGAAGTTTGGTGTGCAAAACATCCTCGATTACGCCTTCCGCTTCTATCAAGACTCCGATAGAGATGAAAAAATTACCGATAGAGACCACGAAGTATTCGCACATCGTGTAGGCTCATTAACCTCATTGTCGTTCACCATTCGACTAAACTAAAATCAATTAATCTGTTTTTTTTTAACCCTAATCTGTAAACATGCACATGAAAACAAAAAATGTGTTTTTAAGCTTGGCGGCTGTAGCAGCTGTAATGCTTTCATCTTGTAAAAAAGATGATGACAACAACGGTGGAGGTAACACTTCCGACCTTGTTGAACTTACCGGTAACCTCGAAACCATGACCCTTACCAAGGACAAGAAGTATCTCCTTAAAGGTCAAGTTTTCGTACGTGAAGGTAAAACCTTAACCATTCAGCCTGGTACAGTTGTTCTTGGCGATAAGCGTACTCGTGGAGTATTGGTTATCGACAAAGGAGGTGTTCTCAATGCTGAAGGAACGGTAAATGAACCAATCGTTATGACCTCCAACCAAGAAGCCGGTGTTCGTGACCGTGGCGACTGGGGTGGCTTGGTAATCCTTGGCCGTGCTAACGTGAACCAAAACAATCCTGCTATTGAGGGTATTACCCCGGAGGTGAATTTTGGTACTACCAACAGTACTGCCAACGACAACGAAAGCAGCGGTATATTGAAGTACGTTCGTGTTGAGTTTGGTGGTATTGAAATTACCCCTAACAACGAAACCAACTCCATCACTATGGGTGGTGTAGGTCGCGGAACCATCATGGAATACAACATGGTATCTTTCGGTGGCGACGACGGTTTTGAGTGGTTTGGCGGTACCGTTGACGGTAAGTACTTCATCTCTCACGCAATGTGGGATGATGATTTCGATGCCGACTTCGGATGGAGCGGAAACATCCAGTACGGTTTGATTATCCGCTACCCAGGTTTTGCCGACCAGTCTGAGTCTAACGCTTTCGAGTGCGACAATGGTCCTAACGACAACGATGTTCAGCCTTACACTACCGGTACTTTCTCAAACGTTACCGTATTTGGACCTATCCGTGTAGGTGATCGTGTAAGCAACAACAACTTTGCTCACGCTATCGACCTTCGTCGTAGAACTGCCGTTTCTATTTTCAACTCGGTATTTGCCGGTTACCCAAGAGGTCTTCGTATGAACCAGCCTTCTGTGTATGACAACTATACCGTACACAACCACGGTGTATTGGATAACAACATTATGGTAGCTCCTAACATGGCAAACGCTTTCCGCGCCGGTTCAGGTGTTGATGTAGCCGATGTTGAAAACTATTGGAACGGAGGGAATACCGTGATTGCAGGTCCTCAATCAGCTTCTGAATTGAGCATCTACAGCAACCTCGGATTGAATCCTGATTTATTCTACGGAAGCGGTCAGTTGGCTAGCGATTATCCTTCAAACCCCAACTTTGCCGTAACTAGCGGAACTCTTACGAGCGGCGCTGACTTCAGCAATGCGAAGTTTTCTGAGCCTAACCGTTCCGGATTCTTCGACAATGTAAACTTTATCGGTGGCTTTGGTGGTTCAGATTGGACTGCCGGATGGACCGAGTTTGATCCAGTAAATAGAGAGTATTAAACCATTTGGTGGTTGGTTTAATATCCTAGGGGATGGAGCTTTATGCTTCATCCCTTTTTTTAAAACCACCTATCCGAAATTCGATTAACAACCTTAGTTTTGAACGCATAATAAAAACACAATGAACCACCACCTAATAAAATCATCTTGGATTGTAATCCTCAGCGTTTCGATGTTATTCGCCTGCAATAGCAATACCTACCGTGTTGAAGAAGTGAATATCCCTTCTGATGAACAGCAAGAGTTAAAAGAAAGCATCATTCGCTATCTGGGTAAAATGCCCGATAAAGCAACACCCACCACTCGATTCTCAAGCTCTTTCGACGAGCACTATGGCAAAGAGCTAAAAAAATACCAGCTAACGCATTACTACGAGGCTGGAAACCAAAAATCGTACTTCGTTTTTATACGACGAGCCCCCAGCATTAAAGAAAAATTTGTTGCCACCGCGGGATATGTGGTTAAAAATAACGATTCCATTGTTGAATACGCTGAGTCATTCCGAACATGGAAAATGGAGATGGATGAATTACTGCCAAAAGTGGACATGCTCTTCTCGAGGTTAATTAAAGGCAGTGACCTCAGCATGTATTACCCTGAAAACTCCGGCGAAGCAGAATATATTGAGTTTCCAAACTCCGAAACCTACTACGATAAAGAGCAGCGTATTTGGATAAGTACCAGAGAAAATGTACTGGAAGAATACCATCAACAACTACGTGATCTAGAGTAATTTTACCAAAACGTAATTGAGCGCTTAACAATTTAACAACATTACCAAGCGCTTTATTTTATGTAGTTTTACGCCATCAAAAAAGGAACAAATTATGGAACAAAGGGTGTACCGCATTCTACTCGTAGATGATGAACCCGATATCCTTGAGATAGTGGGCTATAATCTCAAAAAAGAGGATTACGAAGTTTATACCGCTTCCAACGGCACCGACGCCGTAACCTTAGCTCAAAAACACCGACCACACCTAATTCTACTGGATGTAATGATGCCCGGAATTGATGGCATCGAAACCTGTGAGAAAATCAGATCACTTCCTGAAATTGGAAATACCCTCATCGCTTTTCTTACCGCTCGCGGCGAAGATTACAGTCAGGTCGCGGGCTTTGATGCCGGCGCTGATGACTATATCAGCAAACCCATCAAACCAAAAATCCTCGTTAGCCGCATCAAAGCACTCCTACGAAGAATACGTGAGGATAACGAGAATACTGTCTTAGGGAATATGGAGTTCCCAGGACTGGAAATCAATATCGAAAAATATCAAGTTCGCCACGAAGGTAATAAAGTAGCTATGCCTCGGAAAGAGTTCGAAATGCTAGCTCTACTTGCCTCCAAACCCGGAAAAGTTTTTACCCGCGAGGAAATTTTAGAATCCGTATGGGGCAAAGATGTTGTTGTGGGCGATCGCACCATTGATGTACACGTGAGGAAGATTCGTGAGAAGATTGGGAATAGTTTTATTCATACTATTAAGGGGGTTGGTTACAAGTTTGAAATAACTAATTAGTGGCTGTCTATAAAGTCCGATGACGGCCTTATGCTCACAAATACTTGCGCCGCATTTGCTGCTCTCGTAAAACCACGTAGCCAACAACCGTTACAGAACTCAGGGGCATGAGTATAGCGCAGTAGATAGGCGTGAGAACACCGGCTAAGGCAAAAGAGAGTCCAACGATGTTGTAAATCAAAGATAAGCGCAGACTTTCTCGCGTAATTTTCTGTAAAGATTGAGCGTAATCAAGTACTTTGGGTAATTCGGATAGGCGATCTGCAACCATGATTCCGTCGCTGGATGGCCCAAAGGCTTGCGTGTGCTCACTCACTGCTAATCCAAACCACGCCTCACTCAAAGCCGCCGCATCATTAAGTCCGTCGCCAGCCATCAGCACCCGACTGCCCTTCTCTTGATGCTCCGCGATATAGGTTTGCTTCTCGTCGGGTTTTTGCTTAAAAAGCATATCCAACCAACCGCTAAATATTTCCTGCAAAGTGGTTTTCTCCCCGTCAGTGTCACCGGAAACCAGCGACAACTGGAAGTTCTTACCCAAGCGCTTCAACATTTCCGGCAAACCTTGTCGGTAGTGATTTTTCCAACTAAAATACCCCAGCAATTCCCCATTAATTGCGAGGTACACCCTGCCCTCTTCGTGTTTCTCGGCTCCCGTAAACTCGGCCGAACCAATACGAATCACCTGATCTCCAAAAGTGTCCTGAATACCTTTTCCCTGATGCTCTTCGTAGGCATCCGGCTCCTCAACCGTATCAAAATTGAAATACTGGGCAATGGCTAAACTGGCGGGATGCGTGCTTTGTAGAGCAGTTGAGGCAACAAAGACTTTGGTTTCCACCGACATGTTTTCTCCCGTCCAAGTAATCTTCTCCCGATCGTGTAACGACAAGGTTCCGGTTTTATCAAACACAATCTGATTGACGGTTCCCAAGCGTTCCATTGAATCGGGATTTTTCACATAAAAGCCTTGCTTGGCCAAAGTACGAATGCCACTCCCCATACTGAAGGGGGCTGCTAAGGCCAAAGCGCAAGGACAAGCCACAATCAATACGGCAGTAAAAACCATGGCTGCGGTGGAAGCATTGAAGGGCAGCCAAGCCAAAAAGCCCACCAAGGCAACAACCAAAATCCCCGTGCTGAAGTTACTGCTTATGGAGTCGGTGATGTTTTGGAACGAACTCTTCACACCCGACTTCTGACTGTTCCACAAAGCATGGAGATAACTCTCTTCAACCTTTTTCAGTGCTTTAATTTTCAACGCCTTACCCACTATGCTCCCCCCTGCAAAGATTTGATCGGATTGCTCCACCTTTTCGGGTTCGGATTCTCCTGTGATAAAGCTATAATTGATTTCACCCTTATCGCTTACCAATTCACCATCAACGGGAAGAATTTCTCCGTGACGCAAGTAAAGCACATCATCAACTTCAATATTGGCTGCCGACTTCACAGCGATTTTCCCCTCAGCATCAATGTACCGAATAGCTAAAGGTAAGAAAGCCGTAAAATTGCGGTCGAACGCCAGGCGATCAAAGGTTTTTTGTTGATACCATTTGCCAATGAGTAAAAAGAACACCAAGCCAGCCAGAGAATCAAAAAATCCGGGTTGTGCCAACGCAACCACCTCATATACACTGCGAATAAACAACACCCAAATTCCCACGACTATGGGAACATCTATGGTCATTTTAGCATTTTTCAACGCACCCCATGCGGATCGATGCCAGGTATTGGCGGAAAAAAGCATCACGGGTAATGCTAAAAACATGGATAGATAGCGAAAAAGATCACCAAAATTGCGGTAATAGGTGTTGTCCAGACCGAGATACTCGGGCAAACTAAACATCATGATATTACCAAAGCAAAAGCCCGCTACGGCTAATGGCGCGATGTATCGTTTACCCGAAGAAGTTGCTTCCTCCTTGTCATCAAGATTGAGTCGTAAGGGATAGCCGATGTCGTGCAGTGCGGAGGCGAGCTCGGAGAGCTTTATTTCCTTGGGATCAAAGTAGATGATGGCACGCCTACTGGAAAACTGCACGTCGAGGCGCTTAATCCCCTTTTTCCATCCGGGCATAGCTTCGAGAACGTACAAACAGGCGGCACAGTGAATATCGGGGAGCTCGAAGCTCACCACGGTCACCTCATCATTGGCGTAGCGAACCAAAGCCTGAAGGATGTCCGGTTGATCGAGATAGCTGTAATCTTCCTTTGGCCGATTGGCGGTTGGCAGATAACCTTCTTGTTCGTAGATACCGTCTAAGCCAGCATCACTGAGGAGCCTGTAAACTTGAACACAACCATTGCAGCAAAACTCCTTCTCCTGGTGTACGATAGGTTTAGAGGGGTTTGGTTCGCCGCAGTGAAAACAGTTTTTTTCACTCATGGATGCTTTGGTTTGCAAAATTGGAAAACTACGACTCCGTTTTGGCTACACGGCTTCGCTTTATACGCTGGTACACCGACATAAATCCGCCCACGGCCATTAGAATACATCCCGCCCATAACAGATTTATCCAAGGGAAAATGATGGCTTTCAGAACCACAAACTCGTCGTCGTTATCCACTTTTTGACGGGAAATAATCAAGAGCTTATTTTCTTCAAGATTCACATCTTCAAAGCGAAGTTTGATTTGAGCTTCTTCCACGATATAATCTTCATGCACAGTTTCATCATCTTCAATGGCATATTTTGGTCGGGCATAAAAGACGTCTCCCGTAGTACTCATTACGCGAATTACCGCTTCAATACCTAGTCTTTGTATGCTATTGTCGCTATGATACACGGGCTCAGCAATGATACTATCGAGAATCACAAAATGACGATTAACGATAAACGTATCACCTTTAGCCATAAGGAATTCCATTTCTTCACCGTAACCTTCATCATCACCACGCTTGTCCATATCGGCGGCGTAAGTAAGGTGAGTAAAGATGTCTTTATGGAGGTAGTGTTTGGTACTCGGCTCCGCCACAAGTCCCATCTGATCATTGATTTGAAGGTGAGGAGAAAGTGTGAAGTCGTAATCATACCCTCCCTCCTTATTGGCTCGCAGGTAATCCATAAAGTAGTACCTTCTGTGGGCGATTTGCTCGGTACCGGTGAAGGTTACGGCAAAATCAGCCATTTTCACCGTATCATTAAGCTCTACCAATAGATTTTCCTGAGCGGGGAAATTCTCCGAAAGATAAACCGGGCTTTTGGAAATATACTTCTTCGCTCCGTTGCTAATCAGTGAGCCAACGATTAATAGACCGAAACCTACGTGAGCGATAGACGAGCCCGAGAAAGCAATTTTAGCCTTAGTAATGCTTATCCAATAGTCAAAATTGGCAATAACAACGTACCATCCACTTAGTAAAAGTAGAATGTATAGGGGGTTTTTGTACAACTCGTAAGGAAGAGCAAATACCACGGTAAGCAAAAGAGCTAAAGCGAGCGAACGAGCCAATGGCACCCACGTCCATTTGAGCCGAGATTTCCGATACGAGAGAAATTGGGTTACAGCCATCAAAAATCCAATGGCAATGGCGAAGGGGATTTGCCATGCGTTGTAGTGAGCGATTTCGTCGATGGGTGGTGCCAAGTGATCCGCAAAGATGGGTATCAATCCTTCCGGCCCCACAATTTTGTCGATTACGGGAATACTGGTAGAGAAAATAATTTGGAAGGCGGAGATGAAAAGAATGAGCGATCCGATAAACATCCAGAACTCACGCGACCAGAATTCTTCATTGCCATCGCTCTTAGGAATAGTTTTGTAAGCTCGGAAATAGAAAAATGCGGGAATCACCAAGAAGGTAAAGAGAAGAATGAGCAGTTGACCATTTAAACCTAAATCAACAAAAGAGTGTACCGAAGCCTCTCCGAGAATTCCTGAACGAGTGAGAAAAGTTGAATAGAGGATGAAGAAAAAAGCGGCTAATATAAATATGTACATGGTATGCGCTGCTCCACCGCGATTGCGCTCAATGAGCATGAGGTGACCTCCACCTACGAGAATAAGCCACGGAACCAACGAGGCGTTCTCCACCGGATCCCAAGCCCAGAATCCTCCAAAGCTGAGTGCCTCATAGGCCCAAGCACCACCCATCAAAATACCCGTACCCAAAATGGTAATGGAGAAAAATGTCCAGGGCAAGGCGGGCTTAATCCATGACTTATGGTCTTTTCTCAATAATCCACTCAATGCATACACAAATGGGATGGCCACACTGGCAAAACCCAAAAACAAGGTAGGCGGGTGGATGGTCATCCAGTAATTTTGCAGAAGTGGATTGAGTCCTGTTCCATCAGAAAAAGCCTCGATTTGTTGCAAGTAATCGGGCAGGCGTGTCCACGGAAGCATGGCGTTTTCAGGAAGTTCACGAATAAGCACGAAAGGACTAATACCAATTTGCAAATCACCGATATACACACCGAGCAGCATGGTGGTGAGAATGAGTTGAATCATGGCTAAAAAGCCCACGGTAGGTGCAGTCCACTTTTTAGCGGTAAACAAAAGAATGAGTCCCAATACACAATGCCAAAACATCCAGAGGAGAAAGCTTCCCTCCTGCCCTTCCCAGAAGGCTGAGAAAACAAAACGTTTTTCTAAATCAAGCGAAGAGTGTTTCCAAACGTAATCGTACTCGAAGTAGTGACCTAAGAGCATGTAAAACAACAATCCAACTACCGAAAAAATGCTGATGGCGTGAATGACAAAACTCCATTTTCCCAGATTGATGACTTGCTTATTCTCTTTAGCGAAGAGCAAACTGATGGTGGAAAAAAAGGCGGTAGAAAAAGCCAGAATGATCAATATACGTCCAAGCTCCCCAATCCAAGTGGATTCTCCTATGTACTGCATGTTCAATTTCGATTAATCAAGATAATGTAAGACTACGGTAAATGGCTCAAAGAAATGCGTAAACTGAGGTAAATACGGCCATTTTACTTTTGGTCTTCTAAGAATTACTCCACTTCTGCCAAAGTGTTTTGCTCATTGTATTTAGATGGACACTTCAAGCGAATTTCGGTGGCTACAAAACCAGAATCGGTAGCAAAGCCCTTCATGGTAATATCTTCCGAGCGCTCAAAGTCGGTGGGCTTTACGTCTCCATAAAACACGCGTGAAGTAACACCCGACTTATCGGTAGCATAAAAGGTAAGTATGTTGCTTCGTGCGTCGTACTTGATTTCTTGATCTTTCTCAAGCTCACCAATTACCGTAAAAGTCGTTCCCGGCCTAGTTTGCGCAGAACTAAAATCAATATACGTACTCGAATCTGCCAAAGTAGCAATGACTACTCCGATGGAGATAAAAATGAGTACAAGGGCTATTATATGGGTCTTTTTCATGTTTACTAAAATTGAGCACGGGGAAAATCCTCATGCATTAACTAAAATTACTTCCGGAGGTTCTAATCACCGGATTCTTTAATCTTTTTTTCAAGTTTGGAAACCTTTCTATCAACAACAAACAAATACGCGAAAAGTGCAGATACCACGATGAGCATTACCGCTATTACCACGTAAATCTTTCCATCTTGCCGGAATAGATCGGCCATTTCTACATCTGATTGTGCTTGAGCTTGTAATGCAAACAAGCTAAAGAAAACCATCAGGGCATTTCGGGAAATTATATGGATGAACTTTGTCATTATCTAAAAATTAAATATCGGGCTATTGGTGGCTTTTCGAGTATCATTTCCAAATTCGCTCTGAAAGTTTACGCTCAATCAGCTTCATTCGTACTTGAATTTGATAGTACCAGTAGCCAATAATAAACCAGCCAATCACGGCGGGATAAAATACGGTGCGCATGTTACTGTCTAAATCGTAGGAACTAAACGCCGGATTCCCTCCGTTTCCGGGGTGCAAGCTATCGGTAAGGCGCGGCAGTATTTGGATGAAGACAATCATCATCACGAAGGCAAAAATATTGTAAACAGCGGCTATTCTTCCCCGTTTTTGCTCGTCGTCGATGGAAGAGCGTAACAC
>JBHYFA010000094.1:0-9651 GCA_051859825.1 Schleiferiaceae bacterium | reverse complement strand
CTACAACATGATAAATCTACCTTGAAAATGTATCAACCACGGGGCAACCACCCTCCGCTCTCTGCCCTCTGCCCTCCGCTCTCCGCACGCACCAGCGCATCTGTGCTCGCGCAGCGAACCATGCGGCCTCAGGCCTCCATGCGAGCGAAGCTCTCCATGCAGCCTCAGTCCCAAACTTTTTTTTCTAATCCCATCATCTTTTCACATTTTTGCCTTATTATTGCAGCCTCGTACATACTCATCATAAGATTTCACGTCTTTACATTTTCTGAGTAATTTTTTCCGAGTAACTTTTTCTTGTAGTTGAAAATATTTTGACCAAACTGAATACATTCTATTCACATTTTTCCGTGTTATAACGTGGTTATAGCTCCCAACATTTTTATTTTTTTATGAACAGTATTGAAGAACTATCAAAACTCAAACTTCCTGAACTCAAACGTTTAGGCGAACAAAGAAACATTTCTCGCTGGAAATATCTTCGCAAACCCGAACTCATTGCTGAATTGCTAAAAAGCTTTGGAATCAAGTCCAAAACAAGTGTCAGCTCAACGGAAAAAACCGAAGAACCTCAAACGAACGCGAACGAAAATCGCAATACAAGCGACAACGAAAGTCCTGCTTCATCAGAAGAAAAACCACGTCCGAGAAGAGGAAGACCGAAAAAAAATGCGACTGAAGGAGAAAAACCAAACGAACATAAAACACCAACAGAAGCTACGACTACCGATACTCCTGCAGAAAAAACGCAGGAATTACCCAGCCAACGACCTGCTGAACAACGTAATTACGACCAGCAACGCAATAAGAAATTTGAACCGCGTGGCCAACAAACTCGTCACCAAAATGATCGCTCACATAACGACCGAAATGGGGGAGATAGATCGCAAAACGATCGCCGACCAAATAATGGTAATTTCAAAAACCCAAGACGACATATCGGCTCGGATGAATACAACTTCGACGGATTCATCAGCTGTGAAGGTGTACTGGAAGTCATGCCCGACGGCTACGGATTCCTACGCTCCAGCGATTACAACTACCTCAATAGTCCCGACGACGTGTACGTTTCGCAATCGCAAATCAAGCAAAACGCACTACGCCCCGGCGATACGGTTGTAGGCTTGGTTCGTCCGCCCAAAGAAGGTGAAAAATATTTCCCTCTAGGCAAAGTTATCAAGGTGAATGGACGCACCCCCGATTACGTGCGTGATCGCGTGGGATTTGAGCACCTTACCCCGCTTTTTGCCCAAGAAAAATTCAACCTTACCGGAAAGAATGCCACCCTTAGCACCCGCGTTATCGACCTCTTCTCCCCTATTGGAAAGGGAAACCGCGGACTCATCGTGGCACAACCAAAAACCGGTAAAACCACCCTACTCAAGGAAGTAGCCAACGCCATCGCCGCCAACCACCCCGAATCGTACATGATTATCCTGCTCATCGACGAGCGCCCGGAAGAAGTTACCGATATGATTCGTAGCGTACCCGCAGAAGTTATCGCCTCAACCTTCGACGAACCGGCAGAACGTCACGTAAAAGTGGCCAATATCGTTCTCGAAAAAGCTAAACGTATGGTAGAATGTGGCCACGACGTGATTATCCTCCTCGACTCCATCACCCGCTTGGCCAGAGCCTACAACACCGTTTCACCAGCTTCAGGAAAAGTTCTTTCCGGTGGTGTGGACGCCAACGCCCTTCACAAACCCAAACGCTTCTTCGGTGCCGCAAGAAACATCGAAAACGGCGGCTCGCTTACCATCCTAGCAACGGCTCTTATCGATACCGGATCGAAGATGGACGAAGTAATCTACGAAGAATTTAAAGGTACAGGTAACATGGAAATGCAGCTCGACCGCCGTATTGCCAACAAGCGAATTTTCCCCGCCATCGACCTTATTTCTTCCGGCACACGTCGCGACGAACTCCTCCTTTCCAAGGATGTACAACAACGCATGTGGATTCTACGTCGCCACCTCTCGGATATGACCCCGGTTGAAGCCATGGAGTTCTTGCACGACCGCATCAGTCGTACCCAAAGCAATGAGGAATTCCTCGTTTCCATGAACGGATAATTTCATTCAGGATAATAAAAATGTCCAAGAAAAAACGCATCCCCACAGACGGTTCAAAGAGCAGCGCTGCAGCAAATCCCTTTGAAGCTCTCGCTGCTCTAAAGAACATTTTGCCCGAGGAAAATGAAGGAGCAACGGCTGAACTTGAAGAGGTAAATGAAGTGTCCTCCATTCGTGAAAAACTCCACCTGCGCTTCGAACGCAAAGGGAGAAACGGCAAACCCGTGACCATCGTGACCAATTGGAGCTCAACGGAAATAGCAGAAATGCACGAGCGCGACCTCAAAAAACACTGTGGCGTAGGCGGTTCGCTGAAAAACGGCGAACTCATTTTGCAAGGAAACCAAATAGACGCCGTGAAAACCTATGCTAAAGAACAAGGTTGGATTGTGTGACGTATTTTTAACCCAAAAAAAACATGCCGCCTCTGGTTTCGGTGATTGTTCCAAACTACAATCACGCCCCTTATCTGAAGCAGCGTTTGGACTCCATCCTTGGCCAAACCTTTCAGGATATGGAAATCATCCTGCTCGACGACGCCTCTACCGATGAGAGTAAAAAAGTGCTGGATCAATATGAAGGAGCGAATATTCAGAAGCACTTCAACCAAGTAAACAGCGGTTCACCCTTCAAGCAATGGAATAAGGGCGTAGCATTGGCCCAAGGCAAATACATCTGGCTAGCGGAAAGCGACGATTACTGCGAAAATGTATTGCTCGAAAAGCTCGTTAACGCCCTCGAAGCCGATGACAAAAGAGTCTTGGCTTTTGCACAAACTACCTTAGTGGACGAAAGTGGCAAGACCATCAACAGTTTTCAGGAAAACTACCGCTTTCTTTTTCAAACCGATAGATGGGAGCACGATTTTGAAGCCGATGGTCGGGAAGAGTGCAAAAACTACTTCCTTAGATACAATACCATCCCTAACGCGTCGGGTGTTTTGATGCGACGCGATGCATATTTAGCTACCGGCGGTGCTCCCGAAAATTTCCGACTCAATGGCGATTGGATGCTCTACACCCGCATTCTGCTACGTGGATCATTCTACTTCATCGCCGACCATCTCAATTACTTCCGTGTTCACCGACAGACCCAACGCAATAGAGCGCGCCGAAATGCCAACGCCTTCCCCGAAATTCTGGAAATCCAAGAGCTAATTCAATCGCAAATGGAAATTCCACCTCATGTTTTTCATCAAGCCAGAAAAACGGTAGGCGAATGGTGGATTGGCGGACTCGCGCATCAGAGGTGGTTGCGTAGAGGTTTTTTGAGTGAAAACGGAAAACTGTATCGCGTATTTTCGCCTTACTTTCGCTTTTTATGGCTGCGCATCCTCTGGCATTTTGTGTACGCCACGGGTTGGTATATTTTGTACAAAGCCCGACTTTTGCCGGTGGCGAAAAAATTGCGATCGAAATTATTTCCCGGAAAATATTTTAACTACTGATTGGTTTTGAAAGAAATAAGCATCATCATTCCCTACTACAATGCCGCTTGGTGTATCAGCGAGGCACTGCAAAGTGTGCTGATGCAAACGGTGGCCCCCAAGGAAGTGATTTTCGTGAATGACGGCAGTACCGATCACGGAGAAGAAATTGTGGATCGCTACGCCTCTCAGTTTACCAAAACCGCCTTCATCCATCTGCATCAGGAAAACCTCGGGCTGGGTGCTGCCCGCAACTTTGGCCTTAGCAAAGTTACCGCCTCCCACGTGGCATGGCTCGATGCGGATGATGTTTTTTTACCCGAAAAAATAGCCCGTTGCAGCGAAATCATCAATACTCAGCCAACACCCTGGCTGGTGCATCAAGCTACCGAATGGGATGGAAAACGCCCCTCGATAAAAAGGTGGTTGAAGCAAATGAAATCGGTGGAGTCTTTACTGCTAGATGGCAACCCCTACCTCCCCTCCTGCACGGTTTTAGAAACCCAGGTAGCCCGCGATTTTCCCTTGCATACGGATAAAGAAATGCACGGCACGGAAGATCTCGACTTGTGGATTCGTTTATACAGGAAAAGTATTTTTCCATTTTGCCTAAACGAATCCCTCAGCTGGTATCGCATTCACAATGAGGCGATGAGTCAAGATTTGGAAACCCATTTAATACGCACCCGGAAGTGTTGGGAGCACAACGATATACCCGTAGAAGTGCAGAAAAAAGCACTCGAACGCAAATACTACGAGATGGCGCGTGTGATGCATCGTCGCGGAGAGCACGATAAAGCAGCTCATTTTTACCGACTAGGAAAAGGTCCGGTATTAAAATCCATCGTGGCTCAAATGCTGAATCGTGCAGCACGACTTTTAGGCTGAAAAAGCCTTGTGCTCGCCTTACCTTTGCCCCAAAAGAATAGATATGTACGACAACCTACAACCCATTATTGAACAAGCTTGGGAAAATCGCGGCTTACTCAGCGATTCACTTACCAAAAACGCCATTGAATCCGTAATTGAAGGACTAAATTCCGGCAAACTCCGTGTTGCTCAACCAACGGCTAATGGCTGGCAGGTAAACGAGTGGGTGAAAAAAGCGGTTATCCTCTACTTCCCCATTACACAAATGGAAACCATTAAGGTAGGTCCATTCGAGTTTCACGATAAAATTCCTTTGAAAGAAAACTTTGCCGCTGCGGGAGTACGTGTGGTTCCCCACGCCATAGCGCGCTACGGAGCCTTCATCAATACCGACGTGATTTTGATGCCTTCTTACGTAAACATTGGCGCCTACGTGGACAGCGGAACCATGGTGGATACGTGGGCCACGGTGGGCAGTTGTGCGCAAATTGGCAAAAACGTTCACCTCTCCGGAGGCGTGGGTATTGGCGGGGTTCTGGAGCCCGTTCAGGCAGCTCCGGTGATCATCGAAGACAATGTATTTGTGGGTTCCCGCTGTATTGTGGTTGAAGGCGTTCACGTAGAAAAAGAGGCCGTTTTGGGAGCCAATGTGGTGCTTACCGCTTCCACAAAAATCATCGACGTGAGTGGTGATGAGCCCGTGGAATACCGTGGTCGCGTACCGGAGCGTTCGGTGGTGATTCCCGGAAGTTACGTAAAATCCTTCCCTGCGGGTGATTTCAGTGTGAGTTGCGCCCTGATTATTGGCAAACGCAAGGAAAGCACCGATAAGAAGACCTCCCTCAACGACGCTTTGAGGCAGTACAACGTTAGCGCCTAAGCAAATGATAAAAGGCAGCATCGGATTCGACGCCAAGCGGGCGTTCAACAATCATTCGGGCTTGGGAAACTATAGCCGCGATCACATCCGTATGTGTGCCGAATACCTCCCCGAGTATCAATACAAGCTCTTCACGCCCAAATCGGTAGAATCCTTAGAAAAATTCCACCTCAATCTTGCCCAGGTAGAAAGAGTGAGTCCTACGCGGGGCCTAGGTAAAATATCACCTTCATGGTGGCGGAGTTTTGGGATGTTGCCCGAACTCCGTCGGCATGGAGTCAGTATTTTCCACGGATTATCGGCTTCGCTACCCGCGGGTTTAGATCGCTGGGAGGGAAAAAAAATCGTGACCGTACACGACTTGATTTTCGAAAAATTCCCTCGGTGGTATAAACGTGCTGATCGGGTTTTACACCGACGAAAATTGAAGCACGCGGTAAATGCTGCCGACACGGTGGTTGCCATTTCTCAGGAAACCGCTCAAGATCTCGTGGATTTATACCGCGTACCCGAAGCCAAGATCCGGGTGATTTACCAAAGTTGTCATCCGGCCTTTCGCATACCTGCACATACGCCCTTACCGGCGGGTTTGCCCGAGGAATACGTGCTTTATGTAGGAAGCATCGAGGAGCGGAAACATTTGGGTGAATTGCTCGAAGTGCTAAAAAAAGTTAAAAGCATTCCCTTGATAGCGGTGGGCAAACCCACTGCCTATCACAAAAAGCTCGAACCCGCAATTCAGGCGTTACAGCGAAAGGGCTTGTACTTTCATTTGCAACCCGATACGGTGACCCTGGCTGCCTTGTACCAAAACGCACTTTTCTCCGTATATCCATCGCAGGCGGAGGGGTTTGGTATTCCCGTAATAGAATCCTTGTTTACCGGAACGCCCGTATTAGCAGGAAGTTCGGCCTGCTTAAAAGAAGCGGGAGGCGACGGGGCATTATACGTAAATCCGCTGGACATGAAAGATTTTGAAAATCAGTTTAGGCGTCTATTGTCCAGCGAAAGTTTGCGTGCAGAATTAGCCAAATCTGGCAGAGCACACGTGGAAAAATTCCAACCACATATTCTGGCAGAAGCGTGGAGGGAGGTGTATGCCGACCATTAAATCAACAAATTGTTAATTGTCCAAAACCTGCCAAAAGTCATACAACTGCCCGGGTTCGTTTTTTAGTTTTGTTGAAACTTAAAAAACAATATTATGGGACGATTAGAAAACAAAGTGGCGCTTATTACCGGAGGTTCTGGTGGAATTGGTTTAGCCACGGCCAAATTATTTCTCAAAGAAGGTGCGAAGGTCTATATCACCGATATCGACGCTGAGGGAATTGAAAAAGCAAAAGCAGAAATCAACTCGGCAAACTTCGACGGCTCGGTTGCCGATGTGAGTAAGGACAGCGACAACCAGAAATCTACTCAAGCTTGCGTTGATCGCTTTGGTGGCCTCGACATTTTCTTTGCCAATGCGGGTGTAGAGGGCAAGGTTCAGCCTCTTACCGAATTAGAAGAAAAAGATTTCGACTTTCTTCACGCGGTGAATACCAAGGGCGTTTGGCTCGGTATCAAGCACGCCTTTAAAGCCATGAAGAACGGCGGCAGCATCGTCATCAATTCTTCCGTAGCCGGACTGCGAGGAACGGCCAATATGATGGCCTATACTGCCAGTAAGCACGGGGTAATTGGGGTGATGAAAGTGGCAGCTTTAGAAGGAGCGCCTTTAGGTATTCGGGTAAATACGCTCAATCCTTCTCCCGTTGACAACCGCATGATGCGTTCATTAGAAGAGGGTTTTGCGCCGGGAGCCGGTGGAGAAATGAAAAAAGCCTTTGAACAAATGATTCCCCTGAAGCGCTACGCCACCAACGAGGAAATTGCCAATCTGGCCTTGTTTTTAGGCTCAGATGAGTCGAGTTACACCACCGGCTGCGTATATGCTATCGACGGCGGAATGACGGCATAAAGTCTGACTTGCAATACAGATTGCGGACGTATGCTCTTCTAATAATCAAGATTCCTTATCGCGGATCATCTGTATGGCGATCATTTGGCACTTTTCTGAGAGCGGACGAAAGATACGTTCCTGCTCTTCATCGGGCATAGATGAGTGATAGCGGTACACTTCGTAGGTCATCGCGTGCATTACGGTATCGGCGGAGCAACTGCAATATTCTTCGGCTATTTCCGGGTGGAGTTCCAGAATACTTTCGTCAACATTTTCCATACACTGAGCGATGAGTTCTTCGCGCATTTTAGGACTCCAATCATCGACTAAATTGCGCTTACCGATGTTCTTCTCCACGCTACGATAATGAAAGCCCTCTTGAAAAAGCAACAATCCTACTCCGCACGCAACGAGTAGAAAACTCAGCCAAAGAGGAGCTTTCTTTTTTCCCTTACGCAAGCGCATCACCAAAAAAAGCACTCCAAAAAGCAACAGTAAAGCCCCAACGACGAATAGTACAACCGAATCAATCATAAAGGTGGTTTTATTGAGCAAAGATATAATTTTGAAGTTATGATTTAAGCTTTTGAGTACAAAAACCCATTTTTTGCATTAACAAAGAATTATACCTATCACAAAAACACTTAATTGCAAACTTGAGAAGGAGGCGGCGGCGGTAATCTATACCAAAGTGAATCATCTAATTGCAACTCGTTTTGAATTTCAAAATGAAGTTTAGCATAACGGTATTCGTTGTTTTGATAATGTAAAAAGTATAAGGTATTTGAAGAACTGAAAAATGGCTGAATCACAGAAAATGCTAAATCCTCCAAAAGCCATATCAAATTTAATGAAGAGCTATTATAACGAAAAAACGCTAAAGCACTTGAGCCATCAGGTCGTACATCATAGCTGAATAATAGTGAACCCAACTCATTCTTAATTGTAGTAAAGGGAAGTTGATGTGAAGGGTTAAGACTGATTATCAAAAGCTGCAAATCTTACAATTCATCTATTTCATCAACCGGAACTATTTCCATACTATCACAAAATACCAGAATTACATGCTTAATTTGCTCTTTATATTGTAAAAATCTGTATTCTTTATAGTTTTCATCCACAATAAAAATAGCATAATGCTCATTATTTTTATACGTAACCCAATCGAACACTAACCTATGCTTTTTTTTATACCTGAGATTATAATGTGTTTCTGTTGAAATTTTAGTTTCAAAGTACTTGTATTTTGGTATTGTGATAACAAAATATGAATCAGCATCAATAAAAACTGTATCCTGTTGTTCATAGGCATAGCTTTTTTGTTCTTGATAGTTTGGAGAAATAAAAAAAATGTATTCACCTTGATTGTTAAAAAAAACAAATACGCTTTTGTCTTCGCAATCCTCATATTCTAATGGCACTACACTTTTTAAATACATTCCATAAGACTTCCTCCATTCCTTTTCAGTAATAATCTGACTAGAGTAGGTTTCTGGTTTTCCTTTTTTAAGCACAACCGTTCTGCAACCGAGAAGGGAAATAATCATCAATATGAAAGCGAATATTCTCATAGTATAAATGAATTACACAATCAGAAACTAATAAAATAACCTAATGAAAGCATAGCGGTGAAATACAATCTTCAGAACAATTACCTATTTAAAATAGAGATCAATAGAAACGCCCAGCTGTTTTGCACTTAAATTTCTAATCAAGGCAATTGGCTTCTATGATAAACTCTATCTAATTTTTTCAATATCCATTATTTCACATAAACTTCCAATTGTATTATCTGCCGCAACAATACAAACATCATATTTGTCAAAACAAACTTTTCTCACATCAACCAAAGTGTATATTTTATGATTTAAATATCGTACCCTACACTTGTATTTATTTTTACTTACAAATGGCATACGTTGCCAAAAAATTGAAAACGTACTTGGCAACTTCAAATCACTATCAGGCAAAACATAAGCCTGGAAGGGAAAACTATCTCTTCGTAAATATGAATACTGCAACCCAGTAACTATTTTAATAGGCCCCTCATTGCTTATTTTCGAAATCACTATTGTAACATCATAGGTATCTGAAAAAAAATAATTTTCAGGTTGACTAAAAATACTATTTTCAAGAAATAAGAGCGCAAAAACGCTTACTAAAAATACAAGCTCACCTCTTACCATGATGTTATTTTACCTGTTATAGCATCCAAATTACTTTGTGTATTGCATGGTTAGAGTTTTAGCCTCCAAACTACTCAGTGGTGAGGTATTATCGCACTGCAATGTTTGCCCCTCACAGCGAGGACCATCCTCAAAGGATATGGGCTGGTATTGGTAGGTGATTACAGAGCTGGCCATGAGACATTGGTTTACTATCAAAGCTTTTCTATAATCGCTACATCAAATTTTCATCCTTCAAAATACGCTCTACTTCTTCCTCAGGAATACTA
>JBHYFA010000093.1:3382-9733 GCA_051859825.1 Schleiferiaceae bacterium | reverse complement strand
CCATTCCGTAATTGTCATCGATATGCAGAAAGCCCCCGGAAAGCATGTAGTCTCGCAGGTTTGCCGCTTCCTTCTCGGAAAAAACCACGTTACCATGACCGGTCATGTGAACAAAGGGATACAAAAAAATATTTCTTGACCCGGGCTCAACTACTTCATTATCAGGGAAAATTTGTGTTCCTAAGACATCATTGGCATAGGCTATCAAGTTTGGCAGGGAAGTCGGATTGGCGTACCAATCTCCTCCTCCACTATACTTCAATACCGCGATACGCAAATCCTGAGCGTTCAGTGTTTGGCTCAGCGCAATCATTACAAAAAATAGATATTTTCGCATGAGGCAAAGGTAGAAGTCAAAGATGGAAATAGAAAGTGAAAACCAGAGATAAAAAGTGAATAACATTAGGCGGAAAGTGAATAGGCATTTTGTACATTTGCCCGCCCTAGGGGTATAATTCAGCGAATCTGAAGAAATTGTTTTGATTGTATGATTGATTTCGAAAATACGGAAGTAGCCTTTTCATACCGAAGTGATTCGGAGCTGAAAAGAGCGTATTACATGTTTAAAATGCTGGGCTACCCTTCTCTTGTTACCTTAGGTAAGAAGGTTTTAATTCCGGCTATTGAGTTGGGAATCCCGCTGCAAGGCCTCGTACGCGCGACGGTGTTCAAGCAGTTTTGCGGGGGAGAAACGGTGGAAGAAAGCAACGAAGTTATTGAACGCATTAAGGCCTACGGTGTAAAAGCCATTTTAGACTATTCGGTGGAAGGAAACGAAAACGAAATTGAGTTTGAAAAAACCACCGAGAAGTTATTAAAAACTATCAAGGCAGCGGAAACCCAAGACGCCATTCCTTTTGCGGTATTCAAGGTCACCGGAATTTGCAGGCACGAATTGCTCGAAAAAAAATCCTCTGGTTTAGCCTTAAACAAGGAAGAAAACGACGAATGGAATCGGGTGCGCGACCGGGTTACAAAGATTTGTGCCGCCGGAGCAGTGAAAGGTTTTCCCGTAATGATTGATGCAGAAGAAAGTTGGATTCAGGCAGGAATCGACGAATTAGCGGAGGAGATGATGGCGCGTTTCAACACGGAGAGTGCGCTCATTTACAACACCATTCAGATGTACCGCCACGATCGCTTGCAGTATCTGAAAGACGTGTACGAACGTTCATTGGAGCAAAAATACTTCCTCGGAATAAAGGTGGTGCGTGGCGCCTACATGGAAAAGGAACGCGAGCGCGCCTTAGAATTGGGTTATCCCTCTCCTATTCAACCCGATAAAGCCTCTTCAGACCGCGATTATAATGCAGCTATTGATTTCATCGTCGACCATATCGACAGAATTAATTTAGTTGCTGGAACGCACAACGAATTTAGTTCATCCTACTTGGTAAAGCTGATGGACGAAAAAGAGATTGCCCCCAACGATCCGCGGATTTATTTTTCACAACTCTTCGGAATGAGCGACAACTTGAGCTTCAACCTCGCCCATTACGGTTATAATGTGGTGAAATACCTGCCCTTTGGTCCGGTGAAGGAAGTCTTACCCTACCTCATTCGTAGAGCAGAAGAAAACACCTCCGTAAAAGGGCAAACCGGCAGAGAACTCCAACTCATTGTTGACGAGTTAGATCGCAGAAAAAAAAGCAAAGCACTCGCAGGAAAGCCTGCATAAATCATATCCACAAAAACAAAAGTTATGTCAGACGATAAAAAAGTTATTTTTTCCATGAGCGGGTTAACCAAAACCTACAGCTCAAGCAACAAAACCGTCCTCAACAACATTTACCTCAGTTTTTACTACGGAGCCAAAATTGGTATTCTAGGTTTAAACGGTTCCGGTAAGTCCACCCTATTGAAAATCATTGCCGGTGTTGACAAAAACTACCAGGGCGATGTGGTATTCGCTCCCGGATATTCGGTGGGCTATCTCGAGCAAGAACCTCAGCTCGACGAGAACAAAACGGTTATCGAGGTAGTGCGTGAAGGTGCAGCGGCTACGGCAGCCCTTTTGGAAGAATACAACAAAATCAACGAAGATTTTGCCCTACCTGAAGTTTATGAGAATCCTGATAAAATGGAAAAACTCATGAATCGTCAGGCGGAGTTGCAAGATAAAATCGACGCCAGCAATGCGTGGGAGCTCGATAACGAATTGGAGCGTGCCATGAGCGCCCTAAACTGTCCGGAGTCTGACACCCCGGTAAAAAACCTTTCTGGTGGTGAACGTCGCAGGGTAGCCCTTTGCCGCCTGCTCATTTCCACGCCCGACGTACTCCTGCTCGATGAGCCTACCAACCACTTAGATGCCGAATCGGTATTCTGGCTGGAACAGCACTTACAGCAGTATAAAGGCACGGTGATCGCGGTAACGCACGACCGTTATTTCCTCGACAATGTGGCGGGTTGGATTTTGGAGCTCGACCGTGGAGAAGGTATTCCTTGGAAGGGCAATTACTCCAGCTGGCTCGATCAAAAATCCAAGCGTTTGGCTCAGGAAGAAAAGCAAGCCAGTAAGAAACGTAAAACGCTTGAGCGGGAATTGGAATGGGTGCGCATGAACCCCAAAGGCCGACAAGCGAAGTCGAAAGCACGTTTGAACAATTACGAAAAACTCCTTAGTCAGGAGGCCAAAGAGCAAGAACAGAAGTTGGAAATCTTCATCCCGGCTGGTCCACGCTTGGGAACCAACGTAATTGAAGCCAAGGATGTGAAAAAAGCCTTCGGTGATAAGCTCCTTTACGAAAACCTCAACTTCAACCTTCCGCCCGCCGGTATAGTGGGTATCATTGGTCCAAACGGTGCGGGAAAAACCACCATCTTCCGTATGATTATGGGAACAGAAACGCCCGATGAAGGTACCTTTAGCATTGGCGACACGGTAAAAATTGCCTACGTAGATCAGAGTCATGAAAAACTCACCGCCGACCGGAGTATCTTCGAGATCATCGCTGATGGAGACGAAGAATTTGAACTCGGAGGTAAGCGCATGAATGCCCGAGCGTATTTGAGTAGATTTAATTTTTCCGGCCAAGACCAAAGCAAAAAGGTAGGCGTACTTTCCGGTGGAGAGCGCAACCGTCTGCACTTGGCAATGGCTTTGAAGGAAGGCGGTAACGTGCTTTTGCTCGATGAGCCTACCAACGATTTGGATGTAAATACGCTCCGTGCTTTGGAGGAGGCTCTTGATAACTTTGCCGGTTGTGCAGTAATCATCTCTCACGACCGCTGGTTCCTCGACCGTGTATGTACCCACATCTTAGCCTTTGAAGGCGACGCCAGTGTGTATTACTTTGAAGGTGGATATACCGATTATGAAGAGAATAAACGCAAGCGATTGGGCAATACCGCAGGACAAAGATTTAAGTATCGCAAGCTGAAAAAAGAAGGAATTTAGCGGCTTTCTAAGTCAGCCAATTTTTTCAACATTTTATGCTATGCTGATAATCGAACTAGCCGGAGTTTTAGCCGGTCCACTTACGGGGACTTTCTTCGCGGAATTGGGTGCAGAAGTCATTAAAATTGAAAATGTCAAAACGGGTGGGGATGTAACGCGTCATTGGAAATTGGGTAATGAAGACCAAGACGCACCCGTTTCCGCCTACTATGCATCTGCGAATTACGGCAAAAAGGTATTGATGCTTGATTTACGCAATCATGACGATTACCAAAGGCTAATGGATTTGATTGTCAAAGCCGATATTCTTTTGGTGAATTTCAAACCCGGAGATGCCGAAAAGCTAGGTTTGGATTATGACAGCATCAAAAAGAAAAACCCGGAAATTATTTACGGTGCCATCAATGGATTTGGAGAAGATAATCCCCGCGCGGCTTTTGATGTAGTGTTGCAGGCCGAAAGCGGCTTCATGCATATCAATGGCGAACCCAATTCCAAGCCCTTAAAAATGCCGGTAGCCTTGATCGATATTTTGGCAGCCCATCACCTCAAGGAAGGTTTGCTTTACGCATTGTGGCAAAAAGAAAAAACCGGTAAAGGCTCCAAAGTGGTGGTCTCGTTGTACGATGCAGCTCTATCGTCGCTGGCAAACCAAGCCACCAACTGGCTGATGAACAAGCAGGAGCCAGAAGCGATTGGCTCCCTACATCCCAATATCGCTCCCTACGGCGATATGTTTCAGACCAACGAAGGCAGATGGTTGATTTTTGCCGTGGGTAGCGATGCGCAGTTTCGCAAACTATGCTCTGGAATACATCTTCCCGAATTAGCCGATAATTCTGCCTTTACCACTAATCAACAAAGAGTTCAAAATCGACCTGCATTACAAGCCATACTTGAAAAAGAAATTGCTAAACAACCCATAAGTTATTGGGAAGAGCGCTTTAATGAGTTACAGGTACCTTTTGGTGTAGTTCGAAATTTTCCGGAGGTGTTTTCACAGCCGGAAGCCCAGAGTCTGCTTATCAATGAAGTACAAGAGGGCGTTGATACTACCAGAGTGAAATCAGTAGTTTTTAAGATAAGCAAGAATAGTAGCATACCGATCTTTGTCGATAATAAATAGCCCACTTGGGTTTCGTGTAATGAATAGCGAAAAAATCAAATTTTGGTTGCAGGCCGCAAGGCTACGCACTTTACCCTTAGCACTTTCGGGAATTATACTCGGAAGCTTCATTGCGGCTTCAGAAGGTGCTGGCTCGTGGATTATTTTTCTTTTGTGCGTCATCACCGCTACGCTATTTCAAATTTTATCCAATTTTGCCAATGATTTAGGCGATGGTGTGCGAGGCACGGATGAAAAGCGCAGTGGTGAAAAACGCATGGTAGCCTCGGGGGTTTTGTCTGCCAAAGAAATGAAAAAGGCCGTTGTGATTCTTTCGGTCTTATCTCTCATTTCCTCTTCCCTACTGATTTTCATTGCTCTAAATAAATTACCCCTGAGTTGGTCTATCAGCTTTTTTGCTTTGGCTATTGCTTCCATCGTAGCTGCGCGGGCTTATACCTTAGGCAAATATCCCTACGGCTATATTCGTTTGGGTGAAGTAATGGTTTTTCTCTTTTTTGGCTGGCTAGCCGTTGGAGGAACCTACACTATTATGACGGGTATTTGGAATCCGAAGATTCTTGTGGCGGCATCGGCAGTAGGATTATTTTCGGCCGGAGTTCTTAACCTAAATAATCTGCGCGACATTCCTACCGATTTAAAGACCAACAAAAAAACAATCGCCAATTGGCTGGGATTTCGGTATGCTAGAGTCTTTCATTACCTGCTACTATTGCTCGCCATCGACTGTATATTTATTTTTAATTGGATAAACGATTACAGTTGGTGGCGCAACCTCTTTTTGCTGGCCACTCCCTTCCTGCTTTTTCATTTTGTGTTGGTTTCACGACTCGAAAAACCCGAGCAGGCCGACCCTTTACTAAAACAATTAGCCATTACAACCTTGATCGTTTCGAGTCTTTGGGGACTTGGATTGTATTTAGGTTCTTAACATAATCATTAAAAAAATCGTATGACTGCAAGATTTATTGCCCGTAACCTCATTTTCAGTTTTCCTGCTGGTACTTCTAGAGGAATCATGAAAGAAAGACCAACTTGGTATTTGATTCTCGAAGAAAATGGTCAAACCGGAATTGGCGAATGCGCCCCGCTATTTGGCTTAAGCATTGAAAAAGAAGAGGGTTATGAAGATAAACTGCGTTGGACCTGCGAAAATATTTCCATGGGCTTTAGTGCGCTCTATGATGAATTGGAAAACTACCCTTCCATTCGCATGGGTTTGGAAACTGCGTTTATTTCATTGAGAAAAGAAAGTCCGTATGAACTATTTGCTAATCCATTTTCACAGGGTAAAGGCGGCATTCCCATCAACGGATTGATTTGGATGAATACCGCGGATCACATGCAAAAGCAAGTTGAGCAAAAGATCAAAGAAGGCTTTAAGTGCATCAAAATCAAAATTGGAGCTATTGAGTGGGAAAAAGAGTTGACACTCATCGATAAGCTTCGCGATCGTTTCGAACCTTGGGAAATGGAAATCCGTGTAGATGCCAATGGGGCATTTGATAGGAAAAACGTATTTGATGTGCTCGAAGATCTCACCGAATTGGAGATTCACTCCATTGAACAACCCACCTTCGACCGTGACTTGCTCCAAGAAATCTGCGCAGAAAGTGCCGTGCCTATTGCCTTAGATGAATCACTTATTGGTCTGCATTCTATTGAAGAAAAACAAGCCCTCATCAACGACATCATGCCCGATTATCTCATTCTAAAACCGAGTCTGCTAGGCGGTTTCAGAGCTTGCGAAGACTGGATTTCTCTCGCCGAGAAGAACGGAATTGGTTGGTGGGTTACTTCGGCTTTAGAATCCAATGTTGGCTTA
>JBHYFA010000093.1:0-3372 GCA_051859825.1 Schleiferiaceae bacterium | reverse complement strand
TTAAATGCCATTGCACAGTGGATAGGGAATTATCCATTGAGAGTACACCAAGGCTTAGGAACAGGAGGGCTTTTCACCAATAACATCCATTCCCCCTTGCAAGTAAAAGATGCTAAGCTTTGGTACGGAAAAAATGATGCGTGGGAAATAATTGACTAAAACACTTGGATAATTACGCCTTGTGTTTTATGTTTACCGAGAATTTTACAGTGGCGTTGCGTAAAGCCACTACTTTGAGTTGATCGACCTATTAGAATCATTTTTCGGCCGAGCATCTCATGATTTTATTTTGTGAATTTTGTTTCGGTGAACATGGATATTTCCAATCTTCAAAAAACCTTGCAAGTTGAACTTGTTCCAGAATATGTTGGTCGGTACAGACAACATAAGCATTTATTGTATCTGTTCAACTGCACGGTAACAGTAAAAAACTTTGGCGAAATCTCTGTTCGCTTAGTAGGTAAGCACTGGTATATATACACAGACACCGGTCAACCCATGGAGATTATTGGTCAGGGATTTAAGGGCGAACACCCCATTATAAAACCGAACTCTTCATTCACATATAATTCGATGCTTCCGCTTCATACAGTATTTGCCTTTCTCCAAGGAGCGTATGAGATTAGCGATTTGCAAAGCGACGCCAATTTTGAGATTGTAACTCCGAAAATGATTGTTACTCCTACTTCTTTTCGTAATTGAATGCTGCGTATTTTAATTTTCGACA
This sequence comes from Schleiferiaceae bacterium, assembly GCA_051859825.1. Lineage (GTDB taxonomy): Bacteria > Bacteroidota > Bacteroidia > Flavobacteriales > Schleiferiaceae > CSBr16-58. Next base: position 2,645 of record JBHYFA010000093.1, on the reverse strand, counting down.
GTTTTTTTTACCAATTACTCATCTCTCGCCAAACGAAATCCTCTATTTCCACTCAATCGATTTGGCAAAGCTTTTTGTCTAGACGAAACACGCTGATTGAAATCTCCTCTGCTATAACTTCCTCCGCGCACTACCCTATTATCGCCCGTTGATGGACCCGGAGGATTTGATTTCGGTGTTGCGGTATATTCTGCATACCAATCGTTGCACCACTCCGAAACATTACCACTCATATCGTACAGCCCAATTTCGTTGGGTAATTTTTGCCCAACCGGACTGGTTCTAGATTCCGACACCCAAGCAACCTCAAAAATGAGATTACTCCCCGCATAGCGAGTAGGCATGGCGTTCTTTCCTCCCCTTGCAGCATATTCCCACTCCGCTTCGGTAGGTAATCGGTAGGTTTTACCTGTAATTCGATTGAGCTCCCGTATAAAATCGCGGACCATATCCCAAGTTACCCGCTCTACCGGACATTCATCACAGTCGCGATGCCAACTAGGTCTTGTACCCATAACGGCAAACCATTGAGCTTGCGTAACCTCGTATTTACTAATGTAAAAGTCGGAAAGAATAACATTAAACATGGGGTTTTCGTCGTTCTCGCAGAACGAAGTTTGCTCTACAGTGCACCCCATAAAAAATTCTCCTCCCTCAACAAAAGCCATATTCTGCTCAATTTCAATTATTCTAGCAGTATCCAATGGTAGAGGTTGTGTGGTGTCGATAGGTAGGTTTGAATCAATCGGAACGGCTGGAACACCAATATCCCCTTCGAGATACTCCAAATCCTTCCGGCAATACGAAAAAACAACAAGCAGAAGTACGAATGAAAGTAGAAGTTTAAAGTTATTCATACGTAAATTATTAGTTTTTTAAAGATCATCCCGACATAAACATCGGGATAAGTCATGGGATGTCTAATCAATTTTCATTGGCACTTGAGAAGGCTACTACATGAATATTTCATAATCAAAATCGAATACCGAGCATAATTGAATTTGCCAGCGCATTGGGATGATAACCAGAAATACTATACCCCAAAGCCCAACCCCGATAATCGTAGGTGAAACCAATCTTGGGAATAAATCCCGCAAAACTCCTATCCTTTATCAAAACCAACACATTGTCCAAATCAAACAAATCAATCTCTTGATAATATTGATAAGTGTAATAACTGCCTCCCCAAAAAACATTTACAGAATGAAATCGGTACACAAAACCACCACCAAATTCCAAAGAGTGCACAATAGCATTTGGCAAAAATGTACCTTCAGTAGCGTGTAACGTTCCATCTTGATGAACAACATTTTTTCCTCGATAATCAAATTCGGTTGAAGGAAAATTGAAATTACTGCCTATCTCCGTGTAAAATCCCCACTCATTGAAGACTAGACTGTAGTGCAAACCAAAATTAGAATTTGAAATAGAAAAACCCGAGGGTGTTTGGTGAGGCAGAAAACTTAAAAGCAAACTAGAAACCCGTGAAGCCTTGTTGTTGACATCATCAATTTCACTTTTTAAAACAACATTATTACTGCTAATTTGCTCTTGAGCAAAGAGGTAAGGCGCAAAAAGAAGCAGGCAAAAAACGAGATGCGATTTCATGTTGTAAATATATACAGAAAATTAAGACTGAAAACAGGCGCCGCATCATTTTGCCAAAATTATCTGATGCCTTCTATAAACTCCATCAAAGAGATAAATACGGGTGATGATTATTACGTAATTTTGTAAACAAAAATGTCAAAGCGTATTGTGTTTTTTACGGGAGCAGGAGTAAGTGCCGAAAGTGGCATTTCAACCTTTCGAGATGCCAATGGCCTCTGGGAAAATCACCGAATTGAAGATGTAGCAACTCCACAAGCATTTGCGAAAAACCCCGAGCTGGTCTTAGAGTTTTACAACATCCGGCGCAGACAGATGTACCAAGTTGAACCCAACGAAGCGCATAAAAAAATTGCCGAACTAGAGCAGTTTCACGAAGTAAATGTTATTACACAAAATATTGACAACCTCCACGAAAGAGCAGGTAGCACCCGTGTTTTGCATTTGCATGGCGAACTCGATTTTGGTCGTAGCTCAATTACCGATCAAATACGAGAGCCTCTACATGGACGTGATATTTTGATTTCGGATAAAGCTGCCGACGGGAGTCAGCTCAGACCACACGTAGTATGGTTTGGTGAAGCGGTGCCTATGCTCGAAGCCTCCATCCCCATTATCCAAGCGGCCGACATGCTGGTGATTATTGGAACGAGTCTGCAAGTTTACCCTGCCGCAGGACTCGTTGGCTACGCATCAGCGAGTTGCGAAATTGTGTATATAGACCCCAAGGCTTTTGTTCCGCCAGGATTACAAAATATCGAATTGATTCCGGATACCGCCGTTGAAGGAATGAAGCAATTATTCCATAAATTAGTGCCTCATGCTTAAAAAACTCCTTTCAATACTTCCGCTTCTGATAGGTTGTGCAAGCAATCACCCACCCCTTGCCACGGTTGAAAAAGTTGACTTAGAGCGCTATGCCGGAAAATGGTATGACGTGGCGAGCTTTCCTCAACGCTTTCAAAAAGGCTGTCATTGTACTTCAGCTACCTACACCCTTAAGGAAGATTACGTTGAAGTATTCAACACGTGTTTTA
>JBHYFA010000092.1:0-9905 GCA_051859825.1 Schleiferiaceae bacterium | reverse complement strand
CGTTTTTCATTGAAAATAAAATTTTACACAAATGTAATACTATTCTGTATTTTTTGCAATGTTTTCTATTAATATCATCAAACCTCGCAAAAACAGATTCGCGAATTGCAAATCCACGCTATCGCATATTGCGATACCCGATAAAGAACGTAAACCGACAGACAGACAGACGCACTGCCGTGCCGTCTCTACAAATCAAACAACCAAACTCCTAATCAGACAGACGCACTGCCGTGACGTCTCTACTTTAAAATCAAACCTAACATCCCAAACCGCCAAACTCCCGAACTTCCTAGCTCCCCAGCTTCCCAGCTTCCCGCACGCATGGGCGCTTGCTACGCTGCGCGGCATGGAGGGCTGCGCCCGCATGGTGGCATGGCGGCTAAACCAACCTCCAAACTACCAAACCACCGAACTCCCCTGCTCCAAACCAGAAAGACGCACTACCGTGAGGTCTCTACAAACCAAACCCCCTCACTTCCTCACTTCCTCACCTCCTTACTTCCTCACAGCTCCCAAAGGGGCGGAGAACTGACAACTCATTAGCCAATATTGAATGTGGCGCCACAGAGGGGCGGAGCCTTACACCTAGAAAAAAGTATGGTGGTTTGATTTTGAAATAGATACGGAAGGTGTTGTAGACAAACTTGTTTATTTCCAGCTTATTAACTAGCTTTGAAATTTTGATTCGATTTTTTCAAATAATTGATTTTAATTAAAGTAAAAATAAATTCAACCAAAATCCACATGAACAACATTTTATCTACCCTTCAGCGAATTTCAGAAAATCCCATTAAGACATACCCAAACCAGGGCTATGAATATGTGATGTGCTACAAGAGAAAAAAGCTCATTCGTGCCACCAATGAAGAATTGGTGCGACAGGCTTTTATACGCTACATATTGGATGAAGAAGGCATATCTCCTACTTTAATTGAGGTGGAATGGCAGGTGAAAAAGGTAAACAGCAAGGCGTCGTTAGACAGAATAGACATCGTTCTATTTAAAGATGACACATCAGATTACGCCGAAATTGTAGTTGAACTCAAAGCTACCAATGTTGCAATTACAGAAAGAACGCTCAATCAGGCGAAAAGATATACCAGCGAGATTGGCGCCAAGTACATCATTCTCTACAACGGACATACCTTAGAAGCCTACGCGGTTGACGGCGATACTTCCGAAAAAATTGAATTCCAAACCATTAAAGAGCTGTTAAAGAGTAATTACGATGTGATTGATCAACCTTGGAAATGGAGAAAATCTACAGAAAAAGAACTTCAAAATGAAGAATATTTGAAGTTATATTTAGAGAAGGTTTGGCTTGGCTTAACGGATCAGGACAGGTATATTTTATCGAACGATACGCCGATGGACAAATTACCTTATATCATTCGTCTATTGGATTTTATTTTTGACAATAACAGCAACTTTTTAGCAGTTCAACCCGATACTTCATCGGTAATCTTAGACCAGAAATTCTTACCTTGGACATACACCGCTTTTGGCGGACATAGCTTTGATGAATACTACAGAAGTGTGGTTTTGGAAGACAAGAAAACCGGAGATGTGTTCAGTGCAAAATTTGCCATTTATAGTTATGATATGTTTGTAAGGGAAAAAGAGGAAGTTTTCAACTCCAGTCACCGAGGCACCTACATCATGGTTGGTATTGACTTTGGCGAATACAGTAGTCATTCGCTCGAACTTAAGTTTGACAAATACGGCGAAATCACCGATGATGGCTCTATGGAAATCTTCCATGACGGTGCCATCACCATCCGCACCCGCCGCAAGAATCAACTCACCATTGATTTCGTCAAAGACCCCCCCCCAAATTTGATAAAACACGGCCGCATCTATTTAGGAAAACTCCCCAAGCACGGACCTTATAAACCAGACGATAAAGATGTCTGTGCACTTCTGGCGAATATAATTGATTATGCGTATTTGCGGTATAAGATGCGGATGGTTTATGGTTGATAAAAAGAACTATGAGGTTTTTATTTTTTTGAGCTATAAAATTGCGAGAAATAACTTTTAACAAGTATATTTGGAGGCTCTGTTTCCACCACCCATGCCCACAAACAAACACGCCACCATTCGATACCACGCACTTGATCGGTGTTTTAGCAACTATGGTAGGCGGTTTTTTATTGAGGATTTGATTGAGGCGTGTAACCAGGCCATCTATGAGTTTGCAGGGATTGAAGACGGAGTGAAACGCCGACAGATTTTTGACGATATCACCTTTATGGAAAGTGAACAGGGATGGTCGATTCCTTTAGAGCGAATTAAAGATGGGAAAAGGGTATATTACCGGTATTCCGACAAGTCGTTTTCCATAAAAAATCACGGCATCAATCCAACAGAGGCCGAGCAACTTAAAGAAACGCTGACCATCCTCACGCGCTTTAAAGGCATGCCGCAATTTGAGTGGGTGGAAGAAATGCAAATCCGACTTGAAGACACGTTTAAACTAAAAGGCAACATGGCCTCTGCCGTTGCCTTTGACCAAAATCCCTACCTCAGAGGCCTGGACCACTTTACAGGAATCTTTCACGCCATACAAAATGGCTCTACACTCAAAATCGTCTATAAGGGGTACAAACAAAACAACGAAATGGCGGTCACCGTGCATCCGTGGTATTTAAAACAGTACAACAATCGCTGGTTTCTTTTTGGCTTCAATGAAGACTATCAAAGCATATCAAACTACGCCCTCGACAGAATCATTTCATTCAGTGAAGCAAAAATCCCCTACCGAAAAAACGAGACAATTGACTTCGACGACTATTTTGATGATGTCGTAGGCGTAACGGTAAACCACGATGCACCTACCGAGAAAATCCTTCTTAAGGTCAATAAAGACGTCTGGCCATATATCGAGAGTAAACCGCTCCACGGCTCGCAAAAAACAAAACAAGTTACAGAAACAGAAGTGGTGATTGAGCTCAACCTGAAAATCAACCACGAACTGATGGCCCTGATTTTTTCCTATATGGACGCTATAGAAATCATAGAGCCATCAACCCTCCGTGAAAGATTTAAAAACATTTGTCAAACCCTATCTAACAAGTATCTTTGACCTATGCACCTACACTGCACAGATGAGTTAGACTTTTGTGCCGTAATCAAATACTATACTCATGGCAAAAGATTTAAATAGAATGCAGTTTTTTAACACAGATTATTTAATGTCAAATTTCTTTAGAGTGAATCATGGAATTTATCTAAAGGACAGAGAATATGAAATATACTGTTTTACTTTATTCATATTATCATTATACAAGGATAATATTATAAATTATGATGACACAAATGAAAAAAAACCGATAAAGAAACAATTAAGAATAAATATCTTAAAAAATAAAACAGGTTTAGGGAAGATTTATCGCGATATCTTTCATGCTTTTGAAGATATTTACATAAATATGAGTAGTTCAGATTTATATCACTTAGTAAGCAATACCTGCAACTTGGACAGAGCATTATTAACTGAAAAATTCCCCGGGCTGTGTGAAGATATAATTCAAGAAATATTAAGGTTGGAAGAAAGAAGTGTCAATAGCAATGAGATTCCTTTAGAAATAACCAAAATAATTTACGGCTTGTTCGAGCTACCTGAAAATGCTAAAATTTATAATCCTTTTGCCGGGTATGGCTCTTTAGCTATTCATAATGGCAAGAATGTAACCTACCTTGGGAATGAAAGAGACGAAATAGTATGGGCTATTGGTGTATTACGAATAATGGCTCATAATAAGACATGCAACTCAAAGCTAACAAGGCAAATACCTTATTTTAAGTGGCCTAAAGAAAAATTTGATTTAATAGTTTCAAAACCACCTCAGGGGAGATATGTCTTACCTCTTAATAATAATTTACCCGAAGATTTCGAAGAATTTTTATTTTTGAAAGGATTAAATTCATTGAAAAAAAATGGAAAACTAATCGCTATATTAAGTGGCAGTATGCAATCTACTACTATTGTAACTGATAAAAAAAGATTTCGCTCATTAATTGAAAAAGATTTAATTGATACTGTTATTTCTTTACCCCTAAGGATAGTTCGATACAGTGAACATCGTTCAATGATTGTCGTAATCAATAAGAATAAGACCTATCCTGGAAAAGTTCGTTTAATCAGAACTGAAGATTATATCTTTGATGACGAACAAAACGAAAAAAAGCTGAATGCAATTGCATTAAACAAGGTTATTAACAACTCAAAAAACGATAATAATGTTGTTCGATTTGTAAGTAATGAACATATTAAAGACCAAAATTTTTGCTTAAATGTTTATAAATATTTTCGTAATGAAATCATTGTTAATAAAAATGAAAAGCTATTTTCACTACGCAATATTTTAACGAAAATTGATGGAAAAAAAGGCAACTTCCCCGCTCATGGTAGGATAGTAAGGGTAAAAAACTTGAAAAACGATAAATTAGATTATCGAATAACTGCGAAAGACCTTGAAGATGATCTATTGAAGACGCAAAGTATGAGTAAAATAGATACTTCATGTTTATTAATAGCTAATAACTCTCTAAGGCTGTCTCCCTCATATTTTGAATATGAAGGTACACCGATTTACAAAGAAAACAACATTGTTTGTTTTAAAGTTGACACTTCAATTGTAGATATTAACTTTTTAATAAATGAATTACAAGCTGACTATGTGCAAGAGCAATTTAATTTGAATAAAAACGGTATAATCAGACCGTCTATTAGCATACTTAATATGCTAGACATCTCAATAAAGCTCCCCTCAATAAATGAGCAACGAGCCAAAGTTAAAGGCATCTACGAAGTTGCCAATGAAATCAGATTACTCCAAGCAAAACTTGAGTCAATCACAGTAAAGGAAAGTGAAGTCAAATACGAAAAAGACGCCTCTTTAAAACACCGTTTGGGAGGTCCTTTGCTGAATCTCGGCTCATCGGTAAGAAATATAGAAAGAGTGCTTGACCAAAAATTTGATTCATGGGGCGAAATAAAACTGAGTGACCGCCATGAAATCACCCTAAAAGACACCTTCAAGTCGATTTACCAAACCTTGGATATGGTGCATCAAATTCTTGCCAACAATGAAGATGAGATTGATTTTTCCAATAAAAAACTCGACGAGTTGGATATTGTCGCTTTTTTGAATAATTACGTTAAACGTGCTAAGTCAGCAGGAAAACCTAATGTTAGTATAAAATTAGACATTCATCCAGATATAAAATTTGAGCTCAAAAATGAAGCAATAATTTTAGGTAACCCCGAGCTACTTAACATCGCACTTGATACAATTGTAGAAAATGCTTATAAGCATGCCTTTATCAATGATGCTGAAAAATACAAGCTGGATTTTAGACTTGGTTTACAAGATGCCTCAAGATCAAAGCAATACATTTTTTCTGAACACGGTACGTTCATAAAAATAGAAGTAGCCAACAATGGCAAAGCTTTCCCGGATAACTTTTCACTCGATAAGCTAATCATGAAAAACCGTTTTGCAGGTGAAACGGGCAATACCGGGCAAGGGGGCTTTGACTTAAACGAAATCATCAAATTTCACAACAAGGGCGAGAGCACCTTAGATTTGATTAAGGGTGAATCGCCAAGTGAATTCAGCACCACCTATTCATTTCTAATCCCACTTAATCGATAGCTTATGTACAATGTACTTTGGATAGATGACCAACACAATAATCCTGAACTGATTTCATTTGCTTTAGAAGCTGAAGCCGAAGGCATTATCCTTGACGGTTATCCATCATTTGAGGAGGGATTTGAGGCACTGGAAAATAAATTGGCTCACTACGATGTCATTCTTCTCGATGGGTTGTTCTTCGAAAAAAAAGGACAGGAACTGGGCACCGAAGACGAGAAAGGAATCGGAAAAGCCATCGCAAAAATCAACGAACTCAAAAGCAAGAAGGTTTTTCCCTGGTTTGTATTGTCCGGAAAAGACAAGTTCACCAAAGGAGAAAACGCACTCCTTGTAGCCAACGAAGCCAAATGTTTTGATAAAACCAATCCTTCTGATGTGCTTAGGTTGTTTGAAGAAATAAAATTGGCAGCAAGTGAACAACCGGACACCCAATTAAAATTCAAATACGCAAACCTGCTGGCAATAGGTGAAGACCACCTAATAGGCACGGAAAACCATGCAAGACTATTTGATCTGATACGAAGTATTGAAAGTGATTCCAAAATTGATGGCGCAGAAGACAAATTAACCACCATTAGGAAAATTGTCGAAGCCCTATTCGCCGCTTTAGGGAAATACGAAATCATACCAAATGAAATGGTTGGCCAAAGAGGATGGATCAATGGCTCAAGTCTTTTCCTATCAGGTAAGCACATCGATTATCATTTAGAAAGTGAGATTGTGCCCCCGCTTATTGCTTACAACATTCATAAATTATTAGATATCATACAAGACGGCTCACACGCTTACGGGGATTTAAAATACAAGGTTGATCAATACATCCGAAACGCACAATCCGATTACTTTTTTAGAAGTTGTGTCTTTCTTCTATTCGACTTACTTTTATGGTTCAAAGAATTCATGGAAAAGAATGGTGATATTGAAGCAAATAAAGCAATTTGGACCAAAAAAGAAGTCTTGATTGGTAAGCTAAATCAAGACGCTGAAGGAAATTACTATGTGGAGAACCATCTTATTTCATACAAAGCAGTGCACAATATTTACGAAATTGGAACTTTAATTTGCATCAAAAACTCAATAACTAACACCAAAGCTAAATCCAAAGAATACCCGTATTTTGCTACAAAAATTGAACCCGCAGAACAAAACACATGAAAGAAAATAAACTCACCCCCTCCCAACTGGAGCAATACCTCTCCAAAGCCGCTTGGATTCTAAAGGGCCCGGTAGACGCTTCTGATTTTAAAGTATATATTTTTCCACTGCTGTTTTTTAAACGACTCTCTGATGTTTATGACGAAGAGTACCAAATGGCATTGGAAGAATCCGGGGGAGATGTAGAATATGCATCGCTTCCGGAATTTCACCGTTTTGAGATTCCTCAAGGATGTCATTGGAAAGATGTTAGAGAAACCACCACCAATGTGGGACAAGCCATTGAACACGCCTTTAGGGGCATCGAACAAGCCAACCAAGCGTTGTTGTACGGCATTTTTGGGGATGCGCAGTGGAGCAACAAGAACAAGTTGTCAGACCGCTTGCTTGTGGATTTGATCGAGCACTTTTCACAATACACCTTATCCAATTCGCGCGTAGAACCGGATATTTTGGGCAATGCTTACGAATATCTCATTAAGCATTTTGCGGATTTAACCAATAAAAAAGCGGGTGAATTCTATACACCGCGATCTGTGGTGCACTTACTTGGGTTAATTCTCGATCCGCATGAAGGAGAATCGGTTTATGACCCGGCATGTGGAACTGGAGGTATGCTCTTGGAGTGTGTAGATCATTTGAGAGACAACCATGAAGACTACCGCACGCTTAAATTATACGGCCAAGAAAAGAACTTGACTTCCAGTTCCATTGCCCGTATGAATATGTTTTTACACGGGATAGAAGATTTTCAAATTGTCCGAGGCGATACCCTCCGCAATCCTGCCTTTTTTAGCGCTGATGGCTTAAAGACCTTTGATTGCGTGATTGCCAATCCACCATTTTCGTTAAAAGACTGGGGTGCAGATGGCTGGGCCAATGACCCCTACGGCAGAAACATTGCCGGTGTGCCCCCAAAGGGCAATGGCGACATGGCTTGGGTGCAGCACATGATCAAATCCATGAATAGTAACGGACGTATGACGGTCGTTTTACCGCATGGCGCCTTGTTTCGCAAAGGTGCTGAAGGAAAGATACGGAAAGCCTTGCTGGAACAGGATTTACTGGAAGCGGTAATCGGCTTGGGACCAAATATCTTTTACGGTACCCAGTTGGCCGCCTGCGTATTGGTCTTCAAGAAAAATAAAGCAGCCGACAAAAAAGGGAAAGTGCTCTTTGTTGATGGCTCAGACCAAGTGCGCGTTGGACGTGCTCAAAACTGCTTGGAAAAGGAACACGTTGAACAAATTTTCTCCTGGTATCAGAACTTCGCTGATGTGGAGAATTACGTTAAATTAGCCAGCTTCCAAGAACTTGAAGAAAACGATTTTAACCTCAATATTCCACTCTATGTAGAGAAAATTATTGAAGACAATTTGCCTAGTGTAGAAGAAGCACTGGATGATTTGAAAAGAGCTTGGGAGACAAGTTTGAAAGCAGAAGAGAAATTTAAATCTATATTAAAACAATTTACATTATGAACTCACATCTTAACATCTTTAAAACCTACACAAATGAAACTCGACGTTATCAACTCGAAAATGATTTGACACGAGCTTTTGCCATTTGTTTGCAAGAAAACACGCTGTTTTTTAATGAAGTACTAAAATCAATTCTTGATCCGGTGGATGCTAATGAATTGTTTAGCGATATATACTCGAAAAATGAAATTACAATAAACATCCAGAGAAGAAGCTCAGAAATAAGTGGTTTTGATAAAATCTATGCTGTTTCATTGAGTGAACATGAAATGACGGAGGAGCATTTTTGGAATCAAAAGCACGACGCTAAATACGACCCTATTTGTGACTTAGTCATAAACATTAATGGTAAAGCCATTATTGTTGAAGCAAAAAGAGACAACAGTGATTGCACCGCTCAATTGTGGAATCAAGCGTTTAATATATGTAACAATGATGATGATTCAACAGAAGATATGCGCTCGATAGTTACTCCCAAAGATTTGAATTGGTTCAAACTTATGAACATCGCTGTCAAAGTGCATAGCTTCGAGAAAGCCACTGGACACCAAGACAGATTTCTCAAAGACTTTATTTCGCTGGTAAAAGGCCATAATTTCAGATGGCTCCCTGAGCCTTCAATATCATCTGTTTCAAGTGATAACCGGAAAGCAATAACTCAAAGAATAGACTCAACACTTAACGAATTATGTAAAAATAGTGAATTTGAAAAATTGCAGTATAGCAATAGATTGGGATTACGGTTTGATCAGCTTTGGGCTGAAGAGATTTTATTTAAAGTTTCAAAAACCGGGGACTTGACTATTCAAGTATATCCAGGAAACACAAAAACACAGGGAAAAAATATTTTTAAAGATGGAATAGGTATAAAAAATGAAATTATTATTAATGAAGTAAAGTATCCTGTCAATGTAATGCATCACATAAAATTTCAAGGCCAAAGCTATATTAGTGGATTATGGTTTGAACATGATAAAATGAAGAAAAATCTATATACAAGAGAGAATTTTATAAAATACTGTGGAAGAAAATATCGTAAGACAGATTGGAATGATATAGAACGCTTATTTGACGACTCATTTAAAGATGATTTTAATTGGAAAGAACAGAGTCAATGGGAGAATAAGATTATAAACTCAAATAGAAAAAGATTTGATTTATCATTTGGATATGAATTGAGCATAACTATTCCATTTGAAGAATTGAGAAAAAGAGATCAAAACAAGGACGATTTGACAGCTATGACTAATTTTTTTGAATGTGTTTATAATAAATTCAGAACTGTTATTTCATGACACAACAACAACTCGAAAAATACCTCTGGGGCGCTGCCACCGCATTACGCGGAACCATCGACGCCGGTGATTACAAACAATACATCTTCCCGCTCTTGTTTTTCAAGCGCATTTGCGATGTGTACGACGAAGAATTTGAAAATGCCCTAGCCGAAAGCGACGGCGATATGGAATACGCTGCCTTTGCCGAACACCACCATTTTCTCGTGCCTGAGGGCGCCCATTGGAACGATGTGCGCGAAACCACCACCAATGTGTAACTAGAAAATAACAATGTAGGTTTTTTGGAAATTAAGGATGTATGGTTT
>JBHYFA010000091.1:0-10092 GCA_051859825.1 Schleiferiaceae bacterium | reverse complement strand
TTTTATTTGGTCGTGAGGTTATGATCTGGTTAGTCACCTTTTTCCGTAATTTGAGTTAGAAGCGCATCATCTTCCTCACGACGGTGTGTGGGATGGAGAAATCTTAGTAATTCGTCAAGGGGAAATCGGCGATTTTGGTGATATTCAGAAACGACTCGGACGTAAAAGCGTGGGGACCAAACTCCGGGAGACGCACCCGGTGGCCTTTCGTGCTTACGACACCTTAGAGTTTGATCATGAAGATGTACGCGCTAAGCCTCAACATAGTCGCAGTTCACTTTTATCCGATGTTTTTTCGGAGGATAAAGATGCCGTGCTTCATTATTCGCCGGTTATTACGTTTTCCAATTGGGATGAATTAGCCGCTATTCGGGAACAATCGCGGGAAGTTGGAGCCGAGGGTTTGATGCTCAAGAAAAAAGATGCTCCCTACGCCGATGGCAGAAAGCGCGGAGTTTGGTGGAAATGGAAGGTTGATCCCTACACCTTTGATGCGGTTTTGATTTACGGCATGCGTGGACATGGTCGTAGGGCAAACCTCTATACCGACTACACATTTGCCTTATGGGATACCTCTAAAGGGAATTTGGTTCCGGTATGCAAGGCTTACAGCGGATTAACCGATGCGGAAATTCGTGAGGTGGATGCCTACATCAAGAAAAACACCATTGAGCGCTTTGGACCGGTGCGGAGCGTTGAACCTCAGTTGGTATTTGAAATCGCCTTCGAAGGTATTCGCGCCTCATCCCGACACAAATCAGGCATAGCAGTTCGCTTTCCTCGGATAAAAAGATGGAGGAGAGATAAAGTTGCTGATGAGGCTGATAGCCTGCAAACTGCCCTTAGTTTACTTAATGTCTGTCTATAAAGTCCGATGACGGCGTTATGCTCATCCGAAAATCAAGGAGTTTACTGAAGTAAATGACTGGATTTTCAATTGAGCATAACGAAGCTATCGGACTTTATAGACAGACACTACTTAGTGAGCTATGAATTATAGTTGAGTATTGGCGACAACCACCGCTCCACTTCTGTCACTTCCATTTTTCTCCTTCTCGCCACATCTTCTACTTGATCTTTTCCAATTCTTCCCACACCAAAATACTTCGACTGCGGGTGTGCAAAATACCAACCGCTGACACTCGATGCGGGCGACATGGCCAAATGTTCGGTAAGAAAAGCCCCGGTGTTTTCTTGTACACTTAGCAAATCCCAAATGGTGTTCTTCTCCAAATGATCGGGACACGCGGGATAACCCGGAGCCGGACGAATTCCCTGGTATTTTTCTTTAATCAAATCATCGTTGCTAAAAGCTTCGTGGGTTTCGTAGCCCCAGTAATCACGGCGAACGTGCTCGTGGAGGTATTCGGCAAAGGCCTCCGCCAATCGGTCACAAAGCACTTTTACCATAATGGCGTTGTAATCATCTTTTTGGGCTTCGTATTCCGCAGCCAAATCTTCAGCGCCGAAAATATGTACCGCAAAAGCACCTAAATGATCCTTCTCGGGTGAAATAAAGTCAGCCAAAGCCATATTAAACGCCCCCTTGGCTTTATCCTGCTGCTGACGCAAAGTCAACACTCGGTAGTCCTTAGTATCATGTTGTAAAATGATGTCGTCAACCTCTCTATGACAAGGGAAAATTCCGTACACACCTTTGGGTTGAATACTTGGATGATGCACCAATTTCCCTAACATCTCCTGCGCATCGGCAAAGAGTTTCTTAGCCTCAGAGCCTACGAGTTCGTCATCGAAAATCTTGGGATAACGTCCGTGAAGTTCCCAAGCCTGAAAGAAGGGCGTCCAGTCGATATAGGGTACTAGGGTTTCCACCTCGGGTTGAATGACTTCTACTTTTCCTGAATGCTTTGGTAAAATAGGTGGTTCAACTCTAAAATCGATTACAAAACCACGATTACGGGCTTCTTCAATGGGCAATAAAGGCTTTGAATCGCGCTTTTTCAAAAATCCCTCTCGAAGTGTATCATACTCAAGACGGATATTATCGGCAAATTCGCCTTTGGTTTCCCGATTCAACAAAGAGGAAACCACGGGTACCGAACGCGAGGCATCCAGTACATGAATCACCGGTTGATCGTAACAAGGGGCAATTTTCACCGCGGTATGCGCCCTACTCGTAGTTGCTCCACCTATCAGCAAGGGAACTTCAAACGCCCTGCGTTTCATTTCCTGAGCTACGTGCACCATTTCGTCAAGCGATGGAGTTATCAATCCGCTGAGTCCAATAACGTCCACCTTTTCGTCAATGGCGGTTTGCAAAATCTTATCTGCGGGAACCATTACCCCCAAGTCGATTACCTTGTAGCTGTTGCATTGGAGCACTACGGAGACGATGTTTTTTCCTATATCGTGCACATCGCCCTTCACGGTGGCCATTAGCACGGTGCCTTTGTTTTGGCGCGCATCCGGACTCTCCTCCTTCATTTTCAAAAGATGGGGTTCCAACCAAGCCACCGATTTCTTCATTACGCGGGCGCTTTTTACCACTTGAGGCAAAAACATTTTTCCTTCACCAAACAAGTCGCCCACCACGTTCATGCCGTCCATCAAAGGGCCTTCAATTACTTGTAGTGGATTACCTAATTCGGCAAACATTTCTGCGGTATCTTCCTCAATGTAGGCATCGATGCCCTTCACCAGACTGTGTTGCAATCGCTCACGAATTGGGAGTTCTCGCCACGAAAGATCGACCTCACTTTTGCGCACTTCACCGCTATAGCGAGCGGCGAATTCTATCATGCGCTCGGTAGCATCGGGACGGCGATCGAAGAGTACATCCTCAACGTGTTCGAGCAAATCAGCGGGGATATCCGAATACACCCCAATTTGTCCGGCATTGACAATACCCATGTCCAAGCCCGCACGGATAGCGTGGTAGAGAAAGGCGGTATGCATGGCTTCGCGTACGGGCTCGTTGCCACGGAAGCTAAACGACAAATTGGAAACGCCTCCACTCGTGCGCGCCCCGGAAAGATTGGCTTTAATCCATTTCAAAGCCTCAATAAAGTCGATGGCAAAGCGATTGTGCTCCTCCATCCCGGTGGCGATGGTGAGGATATTGGAGTCGAAAATGATATCGTAAGGAGGAAAGCCTACTTGTTCGGTAAGGATTTTATAGGCCCGAGCGCAAATCTCAATACGGCGTTCGTAGGTGTCGGCTTGTCCGGTTTCATCAAAAGCCATCACCACTACGGCCGCTCCGTATCGTCGGATGATTTTGGCCTGACGGATAAATTCCGCTTCGCCTTCCTTGAGCGAAATCGAATTTACAATTCCCTTACCTTGCACGCATTGGAGTCCGGCTTCCAGCACCGACCATTTACTCGAATCAATCATGATTGGCACACGGGCGATATCTGGTTCTGCAGCAATCAGATTGAGGAAATGCCGCATCACCTCTTCGGACTCTATCATGCCGTCGTCCACATTCACGTCGATGATTTGGGCGCCATTTTCCACTTGTTGGCGAGCAATTTCCACCGCCTCATCGTAGCGTTCTTCCTTTATAAGTCGGGCGAATTTCCGCGAGCCGGTGATGTTGGTACGTTCACCTACGTTTACAAAATTTAGATCATCGCGGTGGTCGAAAAGCTCCAGGCCGCTCAGCTGCATCCGCTTTGGAGATTCCGCTTTGCTTCGAGGCTGAAATTTTGCCGCTTCTTCAGCAATAAGTTTGATGTGCTCGGGCGTAGTTCCGCAGCATCCACCGATGATATTGATGCAATTTTCTTGGAGAAATGCTCGGATGTTTTGACGCATTTCTTCCGGACCCTCGTCGTATTCTCCAAAGGCGTTGGGTAAGCCTGCATTGGGGTGCGCGCTCACGTAGAAAGGCGCGAGTTTGGAGAGTTCTTGCAAATGCGGAAACATCTGTTGAGCCCCCAATGCACAGTTGAGACCAATGCTCAAAAGCGGAACGTGCTGGAGGGAAACGAGAAAGGCTTCCACGGTTTGTCCGGAAAGTGTACGTCCGGAATTATCCGTTATGGTACCCGAAACCATGATGGGCAGGGATTTGCCGCGTTTTTCAAAAACCGCCTCAATAGCCGATAGGGCGGCTTTGGCATTGAGTGTATCAAAAACCGTTTCGATAAGGAGAATATCCACGCCACCTTCCATTAGGGCGTCCACTTGTTCCTCGTAGGCGAGTTGCAGCTCATCAAAACTCACTGCTCGGAAGGCGGGATTATTCACATCGGGTGAGATAGAAGCTGTGCGGTTGGTGGGGCCAATGCTGCCCGCCACCATACGTGGTTTGTGGGGTTCGAGGGCAGTCCATTTATCCGCCGCTTCGCGTGCCAGACGCGCCGATTGGATGTTCAATTCCCGAACATAGTCTTCCAAGTGATAATCGGCTTGGGCAATGGAGGTTCCGTTAAACGTATTCGTTTCTGCGATGTCGGCACCTGCCGCAAAGTATGCATCGTGGATGTTGCGAATGATATCCGGTCGAGTAAGTGAAAGCAGGTCATTGTTCCCTTTGAGGTCGTGCGGATGATCTTTAAAGCGTTCACCGCGATAGTCGGCCTCCTCCAGTTTGTATTGCTGAATCATCGTTCCCATGGCACCATCGAGAATTAGGATTCTCTTTTTCGCCTCTGCAAACACATCGATCATTACTTCGTTCATCCGGTTTCAAATGCTAAACATTACAAATGCAAAACAGTCCTGATGTTTTCAGGATGCTTTATTTTTTAGTACAACAATATTGAGAAGATTGCGTTCGGAAACGAGAACACTAATAAGGCATAGAATTCACGCTTATTTTTCCCGTATTATCGGGACGGAAGTAGCACCACTTTGCGAATAAGAAGCTTATTTTTAAGCTCGAATGGCTCGGCTATTAAACTCGAGAGCAAGGCTTGCGAAATTTGAAAATCAGGGAGTTTACTAACGTAAAAGACCTGATTTTCAGATAAGCCTAACGCAGCTATCGAGTTTAATAGACAGCCATTATTTCGAAAAAGGTTGCTAAGACTTCAAAGGGCCGAATCCCTCCATCTTTCTCAATAAGCGCTGCAAAGGTATGATGTAAAAGATTATATTTAACAAGGGGGATTTACTGCTGTTTCAACGTTACGACGAAAACTGTTCACTCGTATTTGAAGCGGATACGTTTCCTCCTGAATATTGAGGTTTATATGATGAGGAGTACCGTTTAGAAAATATCGATTAAGCGTTGTTTGTAACTAGTGACGATTTTGCTTATGTTTGCTAAATGAAAAACTGTTGTCAAGGGGTCAACTTTTACCTTTCACTTTTACCTTTTCACTTTTATCTTTTCACTAAATTGTGTTCTCCAATAAAAAAGCCGCTCAGAATTATCTGAGCGGCTTTAAATAGTAATCAACAAAAGTTATTATTTTCCGGCATTTTTAACTTGATCCACCACAGCTTTGAAAGCATCGGGGTGGTTCATTGCTAAGTCGGCTAAAACCTTGCGGTTTAGATCGATATTAGCGCGTTTAACACCGCCCATAAATACGGAGTAACTCATACCGTGTTCGCGAACACCAGCGTTGATACGCTGAATCCACAAAGCGCGGAAATTGCGCTTCTTTACTCTACGGTCGCGGTATGCATAGGTTAAACCTTTTTCTACCGCATTTTTTGCTACTGTCCAAACGTTCTTACGACGACCAAAGTAACCTTTGGCTTGTTTCATAATACGTTTGCGACGCTCGCGACTTGCTACTGAATTTACTGATCTTGGCATAGTTTAGTTGTTTTTTTGCCCTAGGCGATTCTCACGGAATTCTTTGGTGCCCATGACAGGGTTAACGAATTGTTTAAAACCTGCTTCGCAATTAGATGCAAAGCATTTGCTTTACCGATTTCTCGTCGGCCTTATCTACCAGGGTAGCGTTGGTCAAACGACGTTTACGGTCGGTCGCTTTCTTGGTCAAAATGTGACTTTTAAAAGCGTGCTTTCTCTTGATTTTGCCGGTGCCGGTAAGCGTGAAACGCTTCTTTGCACTCGACTTGGTCTTCATTTTTGGCATTGTTACTCAATTTAGATATTAGGGGTTGATTACTTCTTTTGAACTTTGGGAGCCATCATCATAATCATTCGTTTACCTTCCAATTTTGGTAAGCTTTCTACTTTGCCAACATCTTCTAGGTCTTGTGCCAAACGGAGTAAAAGGATTTCTCCCTGCTCTTTAAACACAATCGAACGTCCTTTGAAAAATACAAAAGCTTTGAGCTTCGAGCCTTCTTCCAAAAATTCGCGAGCATGCTTACACTTGAATGCGTAATCATGATCATCGGTTTGTGGGCCGAAGCGAATTTCTTTAACCACAACTTTTTGGGCTTTCGCCTGTAGTTCCTTCTGTTTCTTCTTTTGATCGTACAAGAATTTTTTGTAGTCAATTATTCTACAAACTGGTGGGTCGGCTCTTTCGGTAATCATTACCAAATCCAATCCCTCGTCTTGTGCCAATCGCAATGCCTTTGATGTAGGCAAAACGGTAGGTTCTACATTGTCTCCAACAACGCGAACCTGCGGAACGCGGATGTTTTCGTTGATTTTGTGCTGCGGCTCGGCCTTCTCAATACGCCTGCCTCTGTTTGCTGGTCTCCTCAGTTTCTTACAATTTTAGTGAAACAAATTTACTACTAAATCTGACCGATCATCTCGGAAATTTCTTTGTTGATTATCTCTGCAAAGTCTTCTAAACTATGGCTTCCCAAATCTCCATGTCCTTGCTTGCGTACGGAAACGGTGTTGCTTTCCATTTCTTTTTCGCCCACAATAAGCATGTAAGGGAATTTGCCTACTTCTGCATCGCGAATCTTCCTTCCTGCCTTTTCAGCACGATGATCAATCACGGCGCGAATATCGTAATTTTCTAGCAATTGAGAAAGTTTATTTGCATAATCAGCAAATTTTTCACTAATTGGGATAATCATTACTTGTTCTGGAGCAAGCCAAAGTGGCATTTTTCCAGCACAATGTTCTAAGAGAATCGCTACAAATCGCTCCATTGAACCGAAGGGTGCACGGTGAATCATTACCGGACGGTGCATGTTGTTGTCGGCTCCTTTATATTCTAATTCAAAACGCTCAGGTAGGTTGTAATCCACCTGAATGGTTCCCAGTTGCCATTTTCTGCCAATGGCATCTCGCACCATGAAGTCGAGCTTTGGTCCGTAAAATGCAGCCTCACCTAGCTCTGTAACAGTAGGTAATCCTTTTTCTGCCGCTGCTTCAATAATCGCACTTT
This sequence comes from Schleiferiaceae bacterium, assembly GCA_051859825.1. Lineage (GTDB taxonomy): Bacteria > Bacteroidota > Bacteroidia > Flavobacteriales > Schleiferiaceae > CSBr16-58. The sequence continues at coordinate 2,845 of JBHYFA010000091.1, read as the reverse complement.
CTGCTTTATGCCAGTTTTCATCCGTTCCGATATACTTCTCAGGTTTATTCGGATCGCGTAGGGAAATCTGCGCCACGAAGTCTTCAAACTTCATAGCCTTAAATATGTACATCACCAAGTCGATGACCTTTTTGAATTCCTCTTTCAACTGATCAGGGGTACAGAAAATATGGGCGTCATCTTGGGTAAACCCGCGCACACGAGTCAGTCCATGGAGTTCACCACTCTGCTCGTAGCGATATACCGTGCCAAATTCAGCATAGCGAACGGGTAAATCTTTGTACGAATGAGGCTGAGCTTTGTACATCTCACAGTGGTGCGGACAGTTCATGGGCTTGAGCAAAAACTCTTCACCTTCCTCAGGAGTGTTGATGGGTTGAAAAGAATCTTCGCCGTATTTGGCGTAATGACCAGAGCAAACGTAGAGTTCTTTATGACCAATATGTGGACTAATCACCTGTTCGTAACCCATGCGTTTTTGGGCGGCCTTGAGAAACTGCTCCAAACGCTCACGTAGGGCGGCGCCTTTTGGTAGCCACAACGGAAGCCCTTTACCCACGCGCTGACTAAAGGTGAATAATCCCAATTCCGCTCCGAGCTTTCTGTGGTCGCGTTTTTTGGCTTCCTCTAATAGGTTGAGGTATTCGTCGAGCATGGCTTGCTTGGGAAACGAAATGCCGTACACGCGCGTAAGTTGCTTGTTTTTCTCGTCACCGCGCCAATAGGCACCGGCAACACTCATTATTTTCGCCGCTTTGATATGTCCGGTATGCGGAATATGGCCGCCACGACATAAATCTGTAAAGTCGCTGTGATCACAAAACGTAATACTTCCGTCTTCAAGATTTTCAATGAGTTCGGTTTTATACGGATTACTTTTGTAATACTCTAGAGCTTCATTTTTGCTGATGGCACGTAATCTAAATTCGGCTTTCTCGCGTGCGAGTTCGAGCATCTTTTTTTCAATATCGGCAAACTGCTTTTCGCTCAATGCCTCGTTGCCAAAGTCGATGTCGTAATAAAAGCCGTTTTCTACCGGTGGGCCAATGGTAAGCTGCGCATCCGGGAAAAAACGCAAAATTGCCTGCGCCATCACGTGTGCTGAAGAATGCCAAAACGCTTTTTTTCCTTCCGGATGATCAAAAGTATAAAGCTCAATGTTTCCGTCTTCCGTCAGTGGTGTAGAGGTTTCCACCGTTGTTCCGTTGAACGAAGCGGAAATAACGTTGCGGGCCAAACCATGACTGATACTTTGGGCAACCTCCATGGCGCTTATGCCAGACTCGTAGGAGCGAATGTTGCCGTCGGGAAAACGAATTTGAATCATGAGTAAATTAAATATGTGATTTTTGAGCCTGCAAATATAAGTGGAGTATTGCCGATAGACGAGAAATACTTTAGATTATCTTTTGGTTTTATTCTGCTTGATTATGACCACTATTCACACACTAAGCCTTACATTTGCACAAATTTTTTTAGGTGATTATCAATGCAAAAAATAATCACGATTTAACTATTAACCTTGTATTTATGTCAACAGCAAAAAGCGGTGACGCAGTAAAAGTTCACTACACCGGAACCCTCGATGACGGAAGTGTTTTTGATAGCTCTGCCGGTCGTGAACCATTAGAATTTACCCTTGGAGAAGGAATGATGATTCCCGGATTTGAACAAGCCGTTCTCGGAATGGCCATCGGAGAGAAAAAAGCGAAAGTAAATATCCCTTCCGCCGAAGCTTACGGTGAGCCTCGTGAAGATATGATCATTGAAGTACCTAGCAGTAATGTTCCTGAGGACTTGAATCCTCAAGTTGGACAACAATTGGCCGTAACTCGTCCCGATGGACAACCTATGCCCGTTACTGTTTTGGAAATTCGCGAAGATGCCGTGGTGCTTGATGCAAATCACCCACTTGCCGGTAAGGACTTGAATTTTGAAATAGAACTCGTTTCTATTGGATAGTCAACGCGACATTTTTTTATTAAAACGCTCGGGGAAACTCGGGCGTTTTTTTTGCAATTTTGTGAAGGCTGATACGAGTGGATTGCGAACGGGATAATATGGCCTCAACGTAGTTATGTTCGTTTTTGATAAATTTAAAAATTAATGTACGGGTAATCTTGATGTATAGTTTTTTAGAATACTTTTGCTGCGTAATTTTTAGACAATGCACAAGTCATTCCTATATTTAATTTTATGCTCGGTTCTGGTAATCAGTTCGTGTACCAAAGATCGAGATACAGATGTTACACTAAATCCCATCGCTACGGAAGGCGATTATTTTGTGCTACATATTTGGGATTTTAATCAAGAATCTTCACCCGAAGGACTTTTAGAACCAGCTTTTTCTTTCGATTTTGCTAGGCTAAATATTCAGGCTTCAAGGTGGGATGAGGTAGATGGTACAGATATTAATTCCTTTGATAATTCCACTTCCGGAAATGCTCTTCGAGTAAGGAATCCTTCTGAATACATGGATATCCAGTTTTCCACAAAAGGCTACGGAGATATTCGCATTTCTTATGCTTGTATGCGAACAGGTAGCGGTGCTAAAACTCAAATCGTCTCTTACGCGAATGACGGAGTAAACTTCTCCGATTATAGTCTTCAAGACTCAATGTTTGAAATTTTGGAAGATTGGCATCGCTTTGAAATCAATATGCAAAATATACCGGCATTATCAAATAAAGATTTAGTTGTAGTGCGTATTGCTTTTGCTGATGGAAATGCGGGGAGTTCTGGTAATAATCGGTTTGATAATATAAGGATTGAAGGTCGTAAACTCTCTAATTAGTGTCTGTCTATAAAGTCCGATAGCTTCGTTATGCTCAATTGAAAATCCAGT
>JBHYFA010000090.1:0-10122 GCA_051859825.1 Schleiferiaceae bacterium | reverse complement strand
GCATTTGCTTGATAAAAACTTCCTGGGTTGTGATAATTTTAAAAAAAATTATTTTCGGTAGCGCGGTTGGCGGGTGGTAGAGACGTTGCATGCAACGTCTCTACCACCCGACGCAACGTCAATATCATCCATCCCTCACGTTTGTTTTCGCCAATTTTTTTATTAAAAAATTCTTTTCTCCAATTTGGTAAATGATTGTACATTTGCCGCCCGATAATGAAAAAAGACGTAAATCGCCGGAAAGAGTCGTATAGACTTCATTTTTACGGGCTCAGTGATGGCGAGCACGAGCTTTTTTTTGAGTTAGAGGAAACGTTCTTTGTACATTCTCCTTTTGATGATATACGTTCTAATAAGTTGCGCGTGGATGTTAGTCTGGTGAAAACCCAGCGGCATCTTCGGTTGAACTTCGACTTTACCGGTACGGTAGAAGTTGAGTGCGGCTTGAGTTTAGAGTATTTCTGGATGCCTATGCATTTTCAGACTGAGTTATTGGTGAAGTTTGGCGAGTCGTATTCTTTTGATGACCACGAAGTATGGATTGTTGATCGAGCTGCTCACCACGTAGATTTGGCTGATTACTTTTATGAAACGGTTATCGTTAATCTTCCCCAGCGAAGGGTCAATCCCGCAGTGGAGGAAGGTGAGTTAGATTCCCCAGTGTATCAGGCTTATCAAAATTACGTTCATCAACAAGAGGAAAAAGTAGAAAATGAACCAGCCAAAGAGGAAGAACCAGAAGATATCGATCCTCGATGGAGCGCATTGAAAAAATTAAAAAAAGATAAATAGATTGCATCATGGCACATCCTAAACGGAAGATTTCCAAAACCCGTCGCGATAAGCGTAGAACCCACTACAAAATTACCGCTCCTACCATCGCTGTATGTCCTACCACCGGCGAATCACACTTGTGGCATCGTGGTTACTGGCACGAAGGCAAGTTGTATTATAAAGGACGCGTAGTCGTAGACAAGACAGAAGAAGCCGAAGCGTAAAGGTAGCGGCGTAGTAATGTAATAAAAAAATTCCCCTGCTCTACATGAGTTAGGGGATTTCTTGTTTGGATTTGTGTGATTTGCATTTCTCAGACTTTCGTATGCACGTGGAGGAGATGGGCTACGAAAGGGGATTTTTCTTAAAATGCACTTTTTTCATCTAAATTCGCAAATTTCCTCAATAAAACATCATTTTTCGAGAATTCTACACGTAAATTTGCCGTTTACTACAATTTAATGTTGAGTAAATATTGGGTCTGGATTCGCATCTATACCACTAGCTTGATGTTCGATCGTACAATAATTAAATTGTCTTACATAATATATGAATAGTCCTAAAGCAGCCATCACGGCCATCGGAGGAAATGTCCCGGAATATCGATTGACCAATGCCATATTGGAGACAATGATTGATACTACCGATGAATGGATCACCACCAGAACCGGAATCAAAGAACGAAGAATATTGAAAGGCGAAGGTCAAGGGTTATCCGTGATGATTCTAGATGCTTTGAAGGATATGCAAGAGCGTTCCGGAAAAGACTTAACCGACGTAGATGCAGTAATTGTTTGTACGGTAACTCCAGATATGCCCGTTGCAACAACTTCGGCCTTTGTTATCAATAAAATTGGTGCAAAGAATGCGTTCGGGTTTGACTTGCAAGCAGCATGCTCGGGATTTCTTTACGGACTTTCAAATGGAGCAACTTACATTGAGTCAGGACGATTTAAAAAAGTATTGGTTATTGGTGGTGATAAAATGTCGTCTATTATCGATTATACCGACCGAACTACCTGTGTGATTTTTGGCGACGGCTGTGGAGCTGTTTTATTAGAACCATCTACGAATGGACATGGGGTTCACGATTTTATTTTGCGAAGCGACGGTATCGGACGTCCGCACTTAAATATTAAGGCCGGTGGTTCCATGTACCCACCAACCGAGGAAACTGTGGCGAACCGTGAGCATTTTGTTTACCAAGAAGGACAGGCCGTCTTCAAATTTGCCGTTACTAACATGGCCGAAGTCGCAGCCGCCATTATGGAGCGAAATGCGCTTACTGCCGACGATGTAAATTGGCTCGTTCCCCATCAAGCAAACAAACGAATTATTGATGCCACGGCTAAACGGATGGGGGTAAGTGATGATAAGGTAATGCTAAACATAGATCGCTACGGAAATACCACTAATGGAACATTACCGCTTTGTTTGTGGGACTATCACGATAAACTTCGAGAAGGCGACACCCTGATTTTTGCTGCTTTTGGCGGCGGATTCACTTGGGGGTCTATCTATCTCACTTGGGCTTATAATCCTCGGTAAACGAATTTTTGCTAGGTTAATTTTTTGTGTACATTTGTTCAAATCCTAAATACAATTTCTTATGGATATTAAAGAAATCCAGAATCTTATTCGCTTTGTAGCGAAAAGTGGTGCTTCAGAAGTGAAACTGGAAACCGATGACTTCAAAATCACTATCCGTACCGGTGGAACGGAAGAAACGGTTCATTATGCGCCAATGCCTGTGGCTCAACCAATGGTTCAAGCTCAACCAGCAGCCGCTCCGGCTCCTGCCGCCGCCGCTACCAGTACTCCAGCGCCCGCCGCAAGTGAAGAAGCTACTGGAAATCAAATTACCATCAAATCACCCATGATTGGAACTTTCTACCGCAGACCTTCGCCAGATAAGGATGTGTTTGTTAAAGTAGGTGACGTAATTAAGCCTGGTGATGTGGTATGTATCATTGAGGCAATGAAGCTGTTCAACGAAATTGAAAGTGAGTTAAGTGGTAAGATTGTTAAGGTTTTGGTGGACGACCAAACACCTGTAGAATACGACCAGCCTTTGTTTATTATCGAGCCGGCATAATACGGCTAATACGGATTGTAAAATCAACCTTATGTTTAAAAAAGTTCTCATCGCCAATCGCGGAGAAATCGCCATGCGCGTGATCCGTACTTGTCGAGAAATGGGCATCAAAACCGTCGCGGTTTATTCTACCGCCGATAGAGATAGTTTGCACGTCCGTTTCGCCGATGAAGCAGTTTGTATTGGTCCCCCAAGTAGTTCCGACTCTTATTTGAAGATACCCAATATTATTGCTGCCGCCGAAATTACCAACGCAGATGCCATTCATCCAGGCTACGGGTTTTTGTCGGAAAATGCCAAATTCTCCAAAATTTGCGCAGAGCACGGAATTAAGTTTATCGGTGCCTCCCCCGAGATGATTGATAGAATGGGGGATAAAGCCACCGCTAAGGCAACCATGAAAAAAGCCGGAGTTCCCACAGTTCCCGGTTCTGACGGAATTTTGTCCGACTTTGAAGACGCTAAAAAAACCGCTGCAAAAATCGGCTATCCCGTAATGATGAAAGCTACCGCCGGTGGTGGTGGTAAGGGAATGCGCGCCATCTGGAAAGAAGAAGACCTGCAGAAAGCTTGGGAAAGTGCCCGCCAAGAGGCAAAAGCCGCTTTTGGAAACGATGGTATGTACATGGAAAAACTCATTGAAGAACCACGTCATATCGAAATTCAAATCGTTGGAGACTCCACCGGTAAGGCATGTCACCTCTCTGAAAGAGACTGCTCCGTGCAGCGCCGTCACCAAAAACTTACTGAGGAAACCCCTTCGCCTTTTATGACCGAAGAACTTCGGGAGAAAATGGGGCAAGCCGCAGTTCGAGCCGCCGAGTACATCAAATACGAAGGCGCTGGAACCATCGAGTTTCTCGTGGATAAGCACCGCAATTTCTACTTCATGGAAATGAATACACGTATCCAAGTTGAACACCCCATCACCGAGCAAGTGATTGATTACGACTTGATTCGTGAGCAAATAAAGGTGGCCGCCGGAATACCTATTTCTGGTAGAAACTACTTCCCTAAGCTCCACTCCATCGAGTGTAGAATCAATGCCGAAGATCCTTACAACGATTTTCGTCCAAGCCCAGGGAAAATCACTACCTTCCATGCGCCTGGTGGACATGGTATCCGTCTCGACACCAATGTGTACGCCGGTTACGTAATTCCGCCATATTACGACTCCATGATTGCCAAGCTTATCACCACCGCACAAACGCGTGAGGAAGCTATCAATAAAATGAAGCGTGCCTTGGATGAGTTCGTTATTGAAGGTATAAAAACTACTATTCCTTTCCACCGTCAACTGATGGATCACCCTGATTACCTAGAGGGGAACTATACTACCAAGTTTATGGAAGGTTTCAAAATGAAGTAATACGGCATGGAAATATGGAATATACTTCCAACCTAAATGCAAATCTCATTTTGTATAAAATTACCGTCTTATTTTTAAGGCGGTTTTTTTTTGTGCAGATTCTTGGATTTAATAAACTACCACCATGGAAATAATCTTAACTGCTGTTACCCTAAGCTTAGTTTGTATAGCTTTGATTTACAGAATATTTACTAACAAGGAGGAACGTGCCGCTACCCGTAATTTGCTAAGTCAAATCTATGAACTAAAGAATGATTCCGGTAAATTGGAACGAAGTATCAAGGAAGATTTCAAGCTCAACCGCGATGAAAGCTCTTCCGTTGCAAAAGCCAATCGTGAAGAATTGCACTCGGCGATTAAGGATTTCCGAAGGGAAACATCTGATGCAATTCAGCTCCTTAGCAAGCAAAATATTGAAGCACTCGATAAATTGAACCAAACTTTTGAGCAAAAAGTGAGCAGTCTTATCGAAAAAACCGAAGAACGTTTCAAAGCATTTTCCGAAGCAAATACCAATCAACTGGAAAAAATTGAGAAGCAGGTGGAGAGTAAACTCCAATCGGTGTACGATCAAGCAAAGCAAGACAACAAGCAAATGCGTGAGGCTATGGCTCAGTCGTTTCGAGAATTTCAAGAAGCCTTTGATAAAAACGTGCGGTCGTTTAATGACCTCCAACGGGAAAAGTTTAGTCAACTCGAATCGAAGCAAAACGATCTGGTGCAGGGAACCGAAAAGAAATTGGAAAGCATTCGGGTAACGGTGGAGGAGAAATTGGAGAAGACCCTCAGTGAACGACTCGGTCAGAGTTTTGAAAGTGTAGGTAAACAACTTGTTTTGGTACAAAAAGGACTAGGCGAGATGCAGTCGATTGCCTCCGATGTGGGCGGACTGAAAAAGGTGTTGAGCAACGTAAAACTTCGTGGAGGTGTAGGCGAGGTACAGCTTGCCATGCTTCTGGAGCAAATATTGGCTCCCACGCAGTACGAGGCAAACGTCAAGACCAAGGCTGGAAGTAACGAACCGGTGGAGTTTGCCATCAAACTGCCCGGCAAAAGCGATGATGAAGACAAGCATGTTTATCTCCCCATCGACGCCAAATTTCCCAAAGACACTTACGAGCACCTACTTGCAGCTTACGAGATTGGCAATCCGGAGGAGATTGAAGTTGCCACGAAAAATCTGGAGGCGACCATCAAGAAAATGGCGAAGGATATACGCGATAAATACATCGACCCGCCAAACACTACCGATTTCGCCATCTTATTCCTTCCCTTTGAGAGCATTTACGCGGAAGTAATCCGCAGGAGTTCGTTGGTAGATCAACTGCGCGATGAGTATAAAATCACTGTGGCCGGCCCCACCACTTTGGTGGCCATTTTGAATAGTTTGCAAATGGGCTTTAGAACCCTGGCTTTGCAAAAACGCAGCAGTGAAGTTTGGAAAGTATTGGGCGCAGTAAAAACCGAGTTTGAAAAATTCGGTGGCTTACTAGAAAAAGCCCAGAAAAATATTCAAACCGGACTCGGTCAGCTCGACAACGTTGTTGGCACACGCACCAAAGCCATCAACAGGAAATTACGTCAAGTTCAGTCTCTCCCCGCCGCCGAAAGTCAGCAACTCCTCCCCGACATTGGCGGTGATGTAATTGATGCTAGTGGAGAAGAAGACGATCCAGTATAAAACCTGGCCTTAAAACCAAACCCCTTAGGGTCATAGATACCTATAACCCCGTGGGGGTGTCATGATTATGGGATGTCGATGCTTATAACCCCGTAGGGGTGTGGATATTAATAAGAAGGCTTACGCTTTTCCAAAAACGCTCCTGTTCCTTCATGGAAATCTTTTGTTCCAAAGCAGGCTCCAAAGTTTGCAATCTCCGCGCGTAAGGCTTCCGTCTGCGACATCTCGTAACCCGCACGTACGCTTTTGATGGCCTGTGAAATGGCCTGAGGTGATTGGCGGGCAATGGTTTTCGCTAAGGCTTTCACTTCTTCCAGCAATTGATCTTGAGGAACGACTTTGTTTACCAGTCCCCACTCTTGAGCTTCAGCAGCACTGAGCATGCCGGCGCTGCAAATCATTTCTAGAGCTTTGCCTTTGCCTACGAGTTGGGCAAGACGCTGCGTGCCTCCGTAACCGGGAATCAATCCCAAGCTTACTTCGGGCAAACCCAATTTTGCATTTTCTGAGGCGTAGCGAATATGGCAGCTCATCGCTAATTCCAAACCGCCCCCCAGTGCGAAACCATTCACGGCGGCAATAACGGGCTTGGGCATCTGCTCCACAAAGTCAAACAAAAGATTTTGACCACGTGCAGCCAATTCCGCACCTTCATCGGAGTTTAAATTGGCCAACTCCGCAATATCAGCCCCGGCTACAAAAGCCTTGGTGCCGGAACCCGTGATGATTAGTACACGAATATCGTCGTCGTTTTTTACCGTGGTCAAATGACTGTTGAGGGATTCAATGGTCTCTTTATTTAGGGCGTTTAATTTATCCGGACGGTTAACCGTAAGAATGGCAATGTGTCCGTCTTTTTCTAATGTGCTAAGCATGTTTATTCAGATTTTGTAATTATCGTTTGGGCAAATGTACGGTAAAACTCGAACCTTTACCGGGTGAGGAAACCAGCGAAATTCGCCCGCCGTGTCCTTCGATGATGGTTCTCACAATGGATAACCCCAAACCCATACCGCTAGTTTTGGTGGTAAACTTAGGTTCAAAAATATGTTCGTGCTCCGATGCCGGAATACCAATGCCGTCGTCCTTTACGGTTAGGGTAATTTCCTTGTCATTCTCATCCAGATACACCTCGACTTTGGGTGTGGTTCCATCTTTCCCTGCTTGCAAAGCGTTTTTCACCAGATTGTTAACTGCGCGAGTGAGCTGGTCGGGATCGCCGTGAAAATGAATCTCTTCTTTCGCCCTATTGATAAACTTCACACCATTATCTCCTAAAACGGAAAGACCACTGCTCAGCATTTCGTCGAGTTTAAAATTGCGGGTTTGTAGTTCCGGGATATTAGCGTATCGAGAAAATGCGTCGGCAATTTGCGCCATGGCGTCCACCTGAACAATCAGACCTTTAATCATATCGCTCTGCTCGGGATTCTTCATGGCCATCATTTGTAGATTGAGTTTCATGGGCGTGAGCGGATTTTTAATCTCGTGCGCCACTTGACGCGCCATATCGCGCCACGCACTATCGCGTTCACGTTTGGCTAATTCGGTGGCGGATTTTTGCAAGGCGCTAAGCATACGATTGTACTCGCGTGATAAACTCTGGATTTCCGGCGGATACACATCCGTAATCGGTCGATTATTGTCCAAACGCGTTTCCGCAATGCGCTGTTTCAAGCGGGTAAGAGGTCGGGCAATACTGTTGGAAAGAAAAAGCGCAATGGCAACGGCCAAGCCGAAGAGCAGGAAAAATACACCGAAGAGGTTTTCAAAAAACTCACGCATTTCCGTTTCGTCAAAGCGCTTATCGAGTTCGTAGGGAAAAGTCAGAATGGCGATGGGTTTTCCGTTATCATCCACCACCACCGAAGCCGAAATGAGATACTTTACTCCCAGTTTATCCTCCACCGCCTGCGTGGCTTCCGTATTTTCGGTTAATTTTATGCGTAAATCATCAGCTAAAAACGGAGGAAACAAACGATTGTCAAATCCCGGTGCGAGTGAACTAATCAGATATTTTCCATTAAAGTCGTAAAAGCCAATATCCTGATTGTGAATATCTGCCAGCTCACATATTCGGTCATCAAAAATTTCCACCAGGCGCTCGGGATTCAGAAAGAGGTCGTCTTTGGTTTCGCTGATAAAATAATCTACCGTTGACCGAATGGCGTATTCTTTTCGCTTGATGCGTTCAAAGTTATACTCCTCATTTTCAGATAGGAAGAAGAAGTACGAAATGGTACCTGTCATGAGAAATGATAGCACAATGAGTCCTACCATTGCCAAAAACATCCGCGTTCGTAAAGGTAAATTCATTCTTCGCATGTCGCAAATATGATGCTGAAAAATGGTTTTGGCAAAAAAGATTTTTCGGATTTCATCGGGAAAGAAGCTACGAAATGATACACTATATTTGGACTCTCAAAGACCACGAGCCCTGAAAGGGCGAGATACGCTAATGATGGGAACAGCCCATCAGACCACGAGCCCTGACAGGGCGAGATATGCTAATGATGGGAACAGCCCATCAGACCACGAGCCCTGAAAGGGCGAGATATGCTAATGATGGGAACAGCCCATCAGACCACCAGCCCTGAAAGGGCGGAACACCCTAACGATGGGTGTAGCCCATCGTAGTACAGATGGGCTACACCCATCATACAGCCCATCATCATCCCCGAAAGAACGTAATACTTAATACTATGGGACAATCACTCGTAAAAAATTACATACACATCGTATTCAGCACCAAATACCGTGAACCACTGATACACCCACCTGTAGAAGCAGAACTGCACGCCTATCTAGGGGGCATCTGTAACAAACTCGAATGCACGGTAATCAAAGTAGGCGGTTACACCGACCATATCCACATCCTTTGCATGCTATCCAAAAAGATAGCCTTGATGAAGCTGGTGGAAGAAGTAAAATCACATTCATCTAAATGGATAAAGACAAAAGGAGTAGGTTACGAAAACTTTTACTGGCAGGATGGTTACGGAGCGTTTTCGGTTAAACCTTCTGAAGTTGATACCGTTATCGCCTATATCGCCAACCAGCACGAACATCATAGTAAAAAAACATTTAAAGATTTAAAGATGAATACCGTTCCTATCTGAAAAAGTATAAAGTAGATTATGATGAGAAGTATGTTTGGGGTTAGATATAAACCTACATGTTAAGATGTGTTGTCTTTTACTAGCCCTGTAAGGGCGAGAAACCCTAACGAAGGTGTAACTCATCGTTTAAGAATGTGATATGATGATGGATTATACCCTTACAGCGCTTACGTGACATAGCTTCGCTACTTCATAGTGCTACACCCACTTAAACATTCCCCCGCCTCCCGCATTATATCATCATGGAAAACTTTATCCAGCTTCTGCAAAATTTAGACGAGACGAATAGCACCAATAAAAAACTGGAGGCTTTGGTTGGGTTTTTGGCGCAAGCGGAGGAGTCGGACCGGATGTGGGCGATAGCTTTGTTGAGCGGAAAACGCCCCAAGCGGGCAGTGCGCTCTGGTGATTTGCGTCAATGGTGCGCCGAGGCTTCGGGAATTCCCCTGTGGCTGATGGAGGAAACCTACCATATTGTGGGAGATTTGGCGGAGACGTTAGCCAATCTGCTCCCCGCACCTAGTCGTGATGAACCGCTGAGTCTTACGGAAATGATGCATTTCGTGGCGGGACTTAATGATGAACCGCTGGAAGTTCGCAAGCAAAAAATTTTGGAAAAATGGGATGGCCTCGAGGTTTTTCCGCGCTTTGTATTCAACAAACTCCTAATGGGTGGATTTAGGGTTGGGGTGTCGCAAAAACTGATGAGTAGGGCGGTGTCGCAGTTTACCGGACAAGACCCTTCATTGGTTGCTTTGCGACTGATGGGTAATTGGCTGCCAGATGAATATACTTGGGAAAAGTTTATCAATGATGATCAACAAAAGGCGGATGCGTCGAGACCATACCCATTTTGCCTGGCCTACGCTGTGGAGCAAGATGTTGCCGATCTTGGTGCGCCCGAGGCCTATCAAGCAGAGTGGAAATGGGACGGTATTCGCGCACAATTAATTAAGCGCAGTGGGAAAATATTTATTTGGTCGAGAGGGGAGGAGCTGGTTAGTCACCTATTTCCGGAAATTGAGGAAGCAGCGCATCATCTTCCTCACGACGGTGTGTGGGATGGAGAAATCTTAGTAATTCG
>JBHYFA010000089.1:0-10175 GCA_051859825.1 Schleiferiaceae bacterium | reverse complement strand
AAACGCGTAGGATAAAGCCAGGTTTTCTACATCAAATGGGGTAGGTTTTCTTTGCGTATTCGCTCGTTCTTTCCGGACATTAGCGAAATTGAAACTCCTGCGCATATTGTAGGTCTGACCAATTTTTCGAATGGAGTCACGCGCTGCAAACTCCTCTACATTGGCCAACGCATCTCGAAACTCAATATCGGGATCGAGGGGGTTAAATCGCGGATTACGCCATTCTTCAGCCATACTGTAAAAAAGCGGAATGCGCAGTTTCACATCCTCCGAGAAAAATTTACCCAACTCCCAACTGGTTTGTAAGTCGTACGACATAATCTCCTCCATACTTCGTTCGGTAACACTTTGGTCGAGGGCGCCAAAAGCGATAGAGCTGTAATTTCCCGTAAGGGTGATATTCCCGAAGTCGGCCAGCTGTGCATTTACACGAGCATTCGCCGCAAAACCACCTTGACGGTCGAAGCCTCCCAAGCGGAGTTCGTTAACCCAAATTTCTGCACATTTAGGCAAACCATCGTCTGTGGGGTCGCCCAGCTCTTTTTTAGGGTTTCGAACCCCAATCATAATGGTGCGCGTATTACCGAGGTTAGGTGCTCCCACCACGGTAATTTTATAATTTCCAAAATCGCGGGTATATCGATTTCGCAAAGGCACACCCACCCTATCACGCTCGAGCTTTACATCACGCAATTGCTGCAAGTCGATCACCATTTCGTTACTCTCTGGCCAAATTTCACGCGGATCGGTTGCTCCCCAAGGTGTAACAATCGTAGAAATTTCGTATTCGTAGTAGTTCTGATTAAAGTCAGACCCTACACGAATAAACACCGTAAGATCACCATCGCGCACCGGCTCCTGAGGCAATCGTTCTTCAACGTGAACAAACATGCGCAAACGCTTATACAAGCGCATATCCATGGCTAGGTTACGGAAAACGGCCCTGGCATCACCATCGCGAAGATTACAAACTGATAAGGATAAAGATTGCTCATTTTGGGCTTGAATAGAAGAAGTTTGGAAAAACTGCTGACGCTCGATACCGGGAGGAAGGGTGTAGTTGATGGGACTTCTTTGTCCGTTCTCTTCGAGGTTGACCACGTTGGTTTCAAAGGTGGTTTCAAAATCTTCGTCTTGCTCCAACTCATCGCGGATACCATCGAGTGAAAACATATATCGACGCCATTCTCCACGCAAGAGTTCCATACGAGCCATACGAAGAACAATAGGATCAGAAAATCCACGCATGAAAATACGAATAAAGCGAATCGAGCGGAAATCGCTAATAGGTCCTACCCTTCTATCCGGCTGAAAAATGGGCACTTTAAACTGAATCCAGCGTGCGGTTTTGCGCGTACCATCAGGAAGGTCGCCCGTTTGGGTTTCAAAAATATCAGTAATGTGATTCTGTCCTACCACCAAATCCTGCTGACGCATACTAATGCGATACTGGAAATAGGCTTCGGAGCGACTTAGCGTTTGGTCTTGGTTAATGTCCTCTACATCCGGACGAGTGGTGGCCGCACTGGGAAAACCTTCTGGTTGTGTTGTATTCGAGTTTCCTTCTGGGTTATTAAAAAACTTGTAACGTTCGAGAATATCGGCCTCAGCATTGTCAAGTGCCGATGAACGATAGTAAGAAAAGTTGTCGGCAGCGGGGTCATCAAAGGCTTGCTGGAAGGCTCCGGAACCACTACCAAAAACCGCTTGAATGCGTTCTAAATACGATGGTTGATTTTGAAAGCGCCAGTTTCGCTCCTGCTCATCATTTAATCCATCCAATCCGACATCTTGTATGGTGATCGCATTCGGGTCGTTGTCAAAGGCAACTACCTGCGGTTGGATTTTCGGAACCAATCCCCAAGCGGTAGTATCAACCTTGGTTGGGTCTCCATCAATGGGCAATCCATTTTCAAATGACTGCCTACCATCTTTCAAAATATCTTCCGAAACATTACCGAGGTTAATGTAGAGGTCACCCCCACTAAGTGTTGGATCTTCGAGAAAAGGATCTAGCATCCAAAATTGCAAGAATTCAATATTTTGTTCCTCAAAGTTATTTATTTGCAAATGACGCATGATACCTGCCCAGCGAGACTGAGGGTCACGAAGAGAACCATCGTCATTTAAACCTGAGGAAATTCCCGGCTCACCAGATACGTCAAAGTTGTAGGGGCCTCTTTCATTTGGATAATATGCCAAATCCAAAACGGGAATATTTCGAGGTAGAGCAGGGTCACGATCCATGTTGGGGAAAACCTCACGATACAAAATTTCCCTCACGTAATGACCTGATTGCAGCTCCCTATTTTCACGAATATTTGGTGGAGTTGAAGCATTACTCAAGTGAAAAATCGGGTCGATGGTGTACCAGGCAATGCGGGCACGATTGTATCCGTAGCGGATATCGTTGTTAAATTCCGTTTCTGGAAAAAGCTCGGGCTGACCGCCAGGCGTACTCGCCAACGTCCACATCATGGGGTTACGAATATCGATGAAAGTCTGGCTCGATTCAAAATCGTCAATATAGGTTGTTTCATCGTCGGTAATTCGGATAGCTCGTGGACTACCGGGAATAAGGTGTGCAAATTCTCCTTGGAATGAAATGGTTGATCGTTCTTTGGTACTGATAAAAGGAATGCGATCTACCATGCGGGTAAGGAAGGGGGCATCGCGTTGGAACTGCGTGTTCATTCCCCATATTGAGTTGGCGATGGGTTCTTCTCCAATATTGGCCTTCTGTGTGAGCGGTCGTTCTCGTAAATGCAAGAAACTACCACCAATATTGAGGTTATCATTGACGCGGTGATCAACGTTTACACCAAAAAACTGTCGGGTTTGCACATTAAACAAGGTGTTATTTTCAAAATCAACCTTGATGGGCATACCCGACTGCAAAATACCTTCGTTAAGGATTCGAACTCTACCGAGATTATAGTCAACCGTGTAATCGACATCTTCGGTAAGTCTTGATCCCCCGGCAGTTACCACCACCGAACCGGGAGGAATATTCACCGCGTTGAGCATAATCTCCGAGCCGCTACTCGATTTATATCGCCCTCGAAGAAAGTATTTATTCAGCTGGGTCTCCTCCTGCGCTCGAAATCGCGTACTATCGTAGAGCTGCTGAAACACATACCTATCATGAAACTCTGGATCAAGTTTTCGCTTAAGGTTACTACCAAAAGGCTCGGTGACCG
Source organism: Schleiferiaceae bacterium (assembly GCA_051859825.1). Classification (GTDB taxonomy): domain Bacteria; phylum Bacteroidota; class Bacteroidia; order Flavobacteriales; family Schleiferiaceae; genus CSBr16-58. Next base: position 6,975 of record JBHYFA010000089.1, on the reverse strand, counting down.
GGAAGATAATCCTTCCATTTTGCGGATTGATGGTCAAATCAGGAATGAAGTCGAAGAAACCATCTGGTATTGGATCAAGGTTTTGGTTAACTCGGTCGAGCTCCATCACGCGAAGTAATAATTCCTCATTCAAATTTCCTTCGGGAAGAAAGGGAATTGGCACCCCAGTTTCGTCATTCCAAAAAAGAACATCCAATCGAAAACCTTCTTGCGATATACCAAAAGCATTGAGCGAATACACGTTTTTCATCATCAAGTCCCACATAGGAAGGCGAACATCGAGCAAAACACTTTTCAGCATTTTCAGAATGAGCGTATTGGGAGGCATCACACCATCGTTACCGAATTCACCCACCTGGTAGGTAACTCCGTTGGCGGTATATTGATACGCCACGGCGAGCACTTCATCCTGATTAAGCGCTTGATTTAATGAAATATAACCAAGTTGAGGATGAAAGGTAAATTCTTGCGGTGTTAGTTGTCGAGCATTGGCCAAATCGGTAAAATCAATCCCGTCCACAAAGCCACGATTTTCGAGGGCAGTATTGGCATTGGCAATGGTACGAACCCCCGGAATATTATTCTCAAGCTGACGAGGGTTGAGGCTATTCATTTGGTTGTGTGGCAAAGAAGGGTGACGGCGGTCATTTATGCGATCAAAAATCCGTGCTCCACGAATATTGGCGTTCGTGTTACGATAAGCCCCTTCATTATCGGCTTCACCAAGATCCATGAAAGCTACAATATTGCGGACATTCTCTGTTTGGCTTCTTCTATTGGTCACGTAAACCTCAATACGTGTAATTTGGATGGGAGAGGTAATTACCGGAGCATTGCGAAGATAGCGCTCGTAATTGTCGCGAAAGTAATGAGATAAAAAGTAGTGACGATTGGCCTCGTACTGGTCGGCCTGAATCATAAACTCTTGCTGCATACCCCCACCTTCAACATTTACGGAAGATGACTGCGAGCGTTGTTCAGAAAGTACGGTGGTAACGGTGGTTCTTCCAAACTGCATTTGGGTTTTAATACCGAAAAGGCTCTGTGCTCCCGAGATGAGCGCCGAGTTGAGCGGAAGGTTTACGTTACCAACTTCAATTTTCTGGAAAATATCGTCTTCCTCCCCGCTAAATTCCGTCTTCATGGTATTCTCAAAAGCAAACGTTGCCTCGGTATCGTAGTTGGTTTGCAAGTTGAGCCTGGTTCCAATTTGCCCGGTAACGTTCATCTGAATACGCTGGTCGAAAACCAAGTTGAAGGTTCGGCGATTTCGTTCTGGAAGTGTGGGGTTGTCGATGCGTTGGAAGCGACCACCAAGGGTTAGGGTTGCGGCACCTTGAGGACGAATATCGATAAAATTACTACCGAAAATATTTCTAAAGCGCTCCCCACCTACTTCAATTTGGGGGATGAGTCCACCTCCGGGGTCGCGGCCATCATTGGGTTCATCTCTTCGGGCGGCGGTGTTAGAACCAGCTTTTTGTTCCCAATATCCGGTAGATTGTTCTTTGAAAATGTACTCACGATATTCTTCAGGCGTGAGGTAGCGAGGCATCCCGATTACCACGTCGCCAATTTTCCTGGTAATGACGTACATGTTCAAATCGGGGTCGTAAGAAACGTGTTCTTTGATGTTAGAGGGATCTTTCAGAAAGAGTCCACCACCGGACGGCACGTAGGGATAGCGGATACTATCGGGGTCGGTACTATCGGAAGCAAAGGCCAATAGGGCGTCCGACACGCGAAGGTCGAGCCCGCGTGCCGGTAAAATAGCTGTAGAAGCAATTAAGGCTCCCAGCATAATTAACCCGTAATACTTTAACCTTTTTACTCCCAAAATGCGTTTACAAATTTTTCAACGCTGCGCGTATGACTTGATCAACAGAGGTGATTTCCGGATTTTCCAGAACACGTCGAATGGCTTTGGCCGCAGCAGGACGAGCATAACCGAGAACTTCAAGAGCTGAAAGAGCATCAACCATGAGGCGAGAACCTTGTGTTGATACAGAGGCCGAAGCATCAACCTCATCAGCAGACCCCTCAATAGAGGTGATTTTATCCTTTAGATCAACAATAATCCGCTCGGCTGTTTTTGCACCAATTCCTTTTACACTGCGTAAAACATCGCTTTGCCCGGCACCAATCACCCTTACTACATCAAAGGCGTTGAGGTGCGAAAGGATGAGCCGGGCTGAATTTGGCCCTACTCCACTCACGGTATTGAGCAAAAGAAACACATCGCGCTCGGCTTTTTCGTAAAAACCAAACAAGATTTGGGCATCTTCACGCACGATGAAGTGTGTATGCAAAAAAACATCCTCACGAGATTTAATTTTCTCGTAGGTATGTATGGAGTGATGTATTTGGTAGCCAATACCTCCGCATTCAATCACCGAGTAAGTCGGGGTTGTACTGAGCAATTTGCCGCGTACACTGTATATCATTTGGCAGTTTATTTTATGCTTTATCAAACGACAAAAGTAACTTTTTAATATGCACGCTTTAATTTTTTTTTGAGAAAATTTAATCGTAGAATGAAATGCGCGGGAATCACCTTGATAATGTGTATTTTTGCGCTGAGAAAAAAATTCAAAAACACCGAAATAATCGCCGCTATGCCTTCAAAATCTCCGTGGAAAAACGTATTGCTTTACGCTCTAGTTTTTTTGGGATTATTGCTCAATACCGGAAAAGAAATTCAGGCACAAAAACTCGATAGTCTTTTCAAAAACATTGAGCTGCGTTTTGACACCCTCGCACTCAATTACAACGAATACCGTATTCGAAATCAGCCACACTTTTTTTTCCCCATGCAAAATGGCGATCAGGAAGTAGAAATTAGGTGGTATCAGAGAAAGGATCAGCGTGCAACACCCGTGGGCATAATTGATGGTAAACATTATGAGCAGACCGACTCTCTGCTGATGATTGGCGATAGTCATTACAGAGTGCGGTTAAAGTTGAAAGATGTGCAAGTTGGACAGGCTTTTTCCATACTCGTGGCGGTTGAAATTGATAAAAAAAGACAGAATTTTGAATTGTTTTTCTATCCGTATTCCGAACCAAAAATTGGCTTAGCCGAAACCGAAATTGAGCTATTCAGAGGTGAGGAAAAAAGTATTGATGTCATTTCCCCGCAATCGGATTTTATTCAGGTAAATGAGGAGTGGATTGAAACCGATGATTATGATTATTGGTTGCGAAAAACCGGTGGGAATCTTCAATTGATGGTAAGAGGAAAAACAACGGGCAGCGTAAAACTCAAGGTTCCCGTGAGTCTCACATACTTCCACCCTAGAGATGGGAAAATCACAAAATCCACGCACGGGCTACATGCGGAATTGAATATCAAACCCAGTCGTCTGCGATTTTTAAATGTGGATAGAGAAAATGTCTTTTTCGACTCGGAATCACGTACAGCCGGGGAAATACAGATTGATTATCACCCCCGCTTCCAAATGAAGCAGATGTATCGGGTAGAAGACGCCAATGAAGGTGCCGGGCGGTTGATTGCGGAAATCATCCCAAAATCCACCTTGGGGAACGACAAGATTCTCTGTGAGGTGTATTCCTATAGCCACCACCGCATTAGTGATGGCTACCTCTATATCAAGGATGGGAATAGAACCTTCGCCATGACCAATTTCAACGTGGTAAACCGTCCGCAAATTCAAAGCATTGAGCTGATGCGTGAGGGGGGAGATTGGACGGAAAATCTCAACGTATTCCCCGGCGAAACTGTGGAACTTCGCATACGCGGAAATGGCTTATCCATCAGTGAATTCAATTTCACCCCTTGTGAGCAAAGGCGCGATACCGCAAGGATTTCCGACCGAATAGTATTTTACACCCTCAGTGTTCCTCTGGATATCGACTATAAAAAAGTAAGCGTTTTTTTCAATGAAGATATTACCGCCTACGAACTCATCGTGAGAGAATACAGTCGCCCTGCTCCCCTTGGGTTTGTTACTATCGATTACAATGGTAAAGACCGCTATCCGATTACTTCGGAGAAAATGCGCAAACCCGTTTTTGTGCGTGAAACCATTGAAGACATTACCATTTATTTTAACCGAAGTGAAATAGATAAAACGAGTCGGCTTCACGGAAAACAAAACCTAGAAATCGAAGTGCGAATATTATCAAATGAAAACAGGTTATTGGACATTCAAACCATTCGGAATATTGAGATTTGTCCAGACAGTACATCGCCGCGTGCCGGTGCCTATGCAAAAACAAACTGCGACCGATCGAGCGTTAGTCTGAACACCCATCTTTTACGTAAAACCTTCGCCTTGGAAGCCTTTGACCAGGTGGTTATTGAGGTCCGACACAGCTCAGGAAACGGCCCATCGGAGCGAATTCATTTGTACGCCGAAAGAAGATTTAGTTTTGACGTAGATGTGAGTTTTCCCGCCGGTTTACTAGTTGTTCGCGCCGATGAACCCAATGTAGGCAACTTCACCGGAGTAAGTACAGCCTTCATGGCGCAGTTTAAATTTTACAGTCAAAAAAGAATAGGTCAACTCACGCCCTTTCAGATTGGTGCCGGTTTCCTCGCCCTGAACGCATTCAACTTTAGTGAAGATGCCGAACGCGACTTGGGCGTGGTGGTTTTGGCATCCATTGTTCCGGTGCGAAGAAAAAATAGTTTCTCTGTACCCATTTACTTGGGTGCGGGCTATTTGATCAATGAAGGACAGTTTATGGTGATGTTTGGGCCGGGGTTACAGATTCGATTTTAAAGTATAATTAATGTCTGTCTATAAAGTCCGAGAGCTTCGTTATGCTCGGTTGAAAAAAAGGTCCTTTACTAATGTAAACTCACTGTTTTTCAACCTTCGCAAGCCTCGCTCTCGAACTTTCTAGCCTAGACATTTAGACTTTATGGACAGATACTAATTAGGCGCTCTGCCTTTCAAATTAATCTACCAAATAAATAATTCCACTGAACACCCCTTCATCTGTTGTTGTTAAACAAAAAAACTCTATGACTTACAACGAGCGCGTACAAGATTTACTGGGAAAAATTCAAGAGTTGGTAAGCCAGCTCAATAATACCTTTTACTTCACCGAGGCAGAGTATCTTCATCAGCAAGATGGGGGTAAATGGAGCGCTATCGAGGAGCTTGAATACGCAAACCTTTATGGCTACCTCCTCTTCGATGCCATACAAACACAGCCGAAAGTGGGTGGCGACCCAAAGCCAAACAAAACCCATCGACTAGGTTGGTATTGTCGGTTGGCGCTCAAGAAAACCCATCATCGTCCGGAGAAATTGGATCCACATCTAACTCCCGTGAGTCGGAGAACCACCCACAATGAAAGGGTACGCATCAACGAGCAAAAGGTTTTTAGCGATATGCTGGCATTATTAGAGAGTTGGAAAAAAATGCTGGAATCGGGTGAAAATCTGCGCAAACTGCAAATCCGAACCGGCTGGGCAAACCTACTCCGCCTCGACGCCTTGGAAGTAGTTAGCTTATCATTGAGCGTAATTGATACTCAGGTAAAAAAAGCGCAGGAATGTAGCAGGCAGAGTCCGGTTTAAATTCTGGTTTTTAGGGTTGGCTACACCTCAAGATAGTAGATTTCATTAGGTGTTTAACAAACCCAATGAAGCCAATTTAGGCTAGTCTGGATGTGAGTTGGATTGCGAGTTACTTCAAAGACCTGTATCTCACTAAATTTATCAGAAAAACAGAACCTCATTTATATTAACTATATTAATAATATGATTAAGCCCATCAAATATTAAAACAAAGACGAACTCTCTATCCAAAAAAACACGTTACTTCCTAAAATTTCAAATTTAATATTTACTAAAATCAGAAGAATCACAAACAAGACTGTTGAAATGATATCGTACCAACTTATTTGGATATTACCGTTCAGAAAATCTATAAAAAAATACGTTCCAAATGTTAATGTTGATTTCTTATTGTGTGTTAGGCTGTTTAAATAATCAGCTCCTCCCAAAACTATAATCATCAATAGCATATACACTAAATCGTAATACCCGAACCATAAAGACATAAATACATACAATGGCGCAAAATACTTCAAAGCATGTTTACCCGGAATTAGCCATATAAAAGCAAGGATGAATATACCACTTCTCTTCCCCATGAAATTCAAGAAAAAATCGATGTAAACAAAATAGAGTAATTGAAACAGTCCAGCCAGAATGTAAACTAAGCATCTCTTGTTCAACCGTTTAGGCCATGCTATATTATTCATGAATCCATCCATTTTACCTATTACTATTTGTAAATAATTTGAGTATTTTTCCTTGTATATGCCTCACCAAATTCATCAACAACTATGGTGTCTTGTCCTAGATCACCTAATATTTTAAAAGCTTCTTCATTTGGAAAACCAATAGGCGAAACCATTAATTCATAACTGTTCAAAGACTTAAAATTGTAAAACTGCATTTGCTCTATTGAATTATTAAGTCCATAGTCAATAAAAACTAACACTCCATTATTAAAAAGTGCTTCTCGACTGATATACTTATCCTTACGCACATACAGAAACCTATCATTAGGCTTATGTTTATATTTATACAACTTTTCAAACTCTATGTTATCTGAGGAAACAACTATATCGATACTATCACCTACAAATGCTGGTTTAGAGAACTTAGGTAGCACTACATTTTCAATATAAACACTATCCTGATTGTCTTTAAATGCAATAACAGCTTTTTGCCCCCCAAACATCTCCCGTTCTAAGTCACCTATTAATAAAACGATTGCTTTAGAATTAATAGTTTCTACTTGACTACAATTCATTAGCAATAAAGATGCAATGAAAAAGCTGAACCATTTAGATACTTGCTTGCTCATGATTAACTGTTTTTGACTTCTTCTGCTTCAAACCTCTAAATAGTGTCTGTCTGTAAAGTCCATTAGCGGTGTTGCACTTGGATTGAAAACAGTCATTGACTTTAGTCAACTCCTTGTTTTTCAA
>JBHYFA010000088.1:305-10383 GCA_051859825.1 Schleiferiaceae bacterium | reverse complement strand
GGACAAGTTATGGAATGTCCTGTTCAGTTTTTGTAGGTGTTTGCGAAGGCTACTAAATGGACATTTCTGAATCAGACTCCTTACCTTAATAGTCAGAAACCAATTTGTGTTGGTCTATTTTTTTTCTAACGCTTTTTAAACACGATCCCAAGACATTCATATAGTTAAACAAAGATGCTGACTTTATGGAAGCTATCAGCAATGAAGTGCTGCGGTGAATATCAGGTTTTTATAAAAGAGTTAGATGGAAAAACAACAAAAAAATAATTTGCTCAGGCACAGCTTTTCCGGTAAGTTTATACGCTTCAACGTTTGCGAAGCAACACTTTCGTGTATTTCGTGCCTTTCGTGGTTCTAAATAAGAGCCTCAAATTAACGTTGGTCGATTTTTGTTATTAATTCTGAAAACTCAGGTAAGGCAGCAAATTCCAGCGTGATTTTTTCGGAATGCGGTGTTCTATTGGGGTTAAAGTAGCCTTGTTTGAGCCCTGCTCTTTTGGCACCAAGGATATCGGCGATAAGGTGGTCACCAACCATGATGCTGTTTTTTCTCTTCGCGCCAGCGGCTTTTAGGGCGTGACTAAATATTTTGATATCGGGCTTATTTGCTCCAACGGCATCCGACGTTATTACTTCTTGAAAGTACGGTCGCAAGCCGGTTTTTTCGAGCTTTGTGAATTGCACTTCGGTAAATCCGTTGGTGATGATGTGCATGGCGTATCCTCTTTCACTTAGGTGTTGCAAAAGCTGATGCGTTCCGGGAATGAGGTTTTTTTTCAATGGCGACTCTTTGATGTAGCCTTCGTTGAAAAACTCCACCAATTTTCCATCATTTATTCCAAAGCTCCGCAATGTTCGCTCAAAGCGTTCTTTACGCAATTGAGTTTTCCCAATTTTACCATCGCGGTATTCTTTCCAAAGGACATCATTTATGGTGTTGTAGGTTTGAAAAAAATGCTCAAAGGCAATTTGTTTTTCTTGTAAAAGGGAAACTCCGAAGAGATCCCTAAGGGTTTCTTCGGAGTTTTTATGAAAATCCCACAAGGTGTGGTCTAAGTCAAAAAAGATGTCTTTTATCAAGGTTGAATCAGGGTATATCGAAGCGTTTGCACTTCATTTTCTAGATACAGACGGATGAGATATACTCCTCCGGCAAAGTTTCCAAACTCGATTTCGCTCGGGTTTTCATTCACGAACTCATCATGCAGGATTTGTCCATTGGCATTGATGATTTGAACCCTGTGAATCTTAGCGTCCTCAGGCGTTTCGAGCTGCGCACGACCTTTACCCGGATTTGGATAAAGTTTCCAATTACCTCTTGTGAATTCTTCCACGGAAACGTTTGTCACCGTAACCTGTCTCGTAAATTCTCTAAAGCCACAATCGTTGAAAGCTTTTAGCGATACGGTGTAGGTTCCTGATTGAGCGTAAGTATGTGTGGGGTTAGCCACAAAAGCACTATCTCCATCACCAAAGGCCCAAACCCATGATGTTGGATTGCCAATAGAAATGTCAGTGAAATTGACCGTCAGGTTATTGATGCTCTCATTGAAAGCTGCGAAAGGACGGTCGCTAACGGTTAAACTAATGTTGTCAACAACCTGACCACCAGCATTAGAGGCAGTTAAGCTGATGTTTTTTGGACCGGTGCTTAGATACACAACGGAGTGCGGCCCAGGACCTGTGGCGCTACTTGGTGACGCACCATTTCCAAAATTCCATGAGTAATTCGTGGCACCGGAACCGGTTTGACTGAACACAACGGTACCATTAACACAGCTACTTGAAGCATTAGAGCTAATACTTACAGTAGGGGCTGCTACTAGGCTATCTGTAATTCGGAAATTATTGATGTATAAAGCATTACCAAATCCGTTTATGTTGGTAAAACGAAACCTAACGGTATTTCCAACCAATCCAGAAATATCTATGGTATCGGAATCCCACTCACTGGCTGTTGGTACAAAAAGCGTATTTCTGAATCCGGCAATCGTTCGTAAATCTACCCCTCCGGAATAGAACAGTGTAGTGTCGAAACCTGCATCGCAACCTACTGCTGCATCAATTTGTAAACTGTCGTTGAATGCATTATTAAACGGTGCATAGGCATAATCAAAAATCAAGTACGCGTTGCTCGCTCCGGTTAAATCAAAGGCCGGAGAAATCAGGTGGTCTCTTTCGCCTGGAGCATTGTAGCTAAAATTGTTGACCCTCACAGCCGCATTGCTTACGGGATTAGTAAGGTTAGGAACAAACTCCCACGTGTCGTCATTGTCTGGGTTGTCAAGAGTCCAACCTGCTAGTGTAGGTGAAGGAACGCCTCCCATAGCATATACACCTAAGTAAGGAATAGGGTCGCCATCGCTCACTTGTACGTGATTCACTTTTGTAAGTGTATCTGCCCCATTGTTGTTAGAAGCAATTAGTGTGATGGTGTATAATCCATTAGCGGTAAACTGTACGATAGGATTTTGATCACTCAAGCTCGACCCCGGTGCTAGCGTGAAGTTTGCTGGAGTAATACTCCAGTTCCAGGTATTTGCAGCTCCAATACTCTGGTCTTCTAAAATAACATTAGCAGAAATACACGTCACGGAATCAATAGCCATGAAGTCAGCAACAGGAATATCGGGTGTTTCTTTAATGGAAATATCGTCAAGTGCGATATCACCTTGCCAGCTACCGATGGTTTCCCCGAGAAAGCGTACGGCTATTTTTTGGCCTATGAAAGGAACCAGGTTAGCCTCGTAGCGCACCCAATTATTGCCGGTAGAACCTGTAATTGGTGTGTGTACGGAAATCCATTCACCATTGCTGTACACTTCTACATTAAGAGGGCCTACAGAATTTCCTCTTCTGTGGTGGAAAAATTCAAGAATAGGTGCGCTTGCTGAAGTTAGGTCAACACAGCCCGTATAAAGCTGGGCGGTTTTGTCAAAACAGGTGGTAGCTTCCAGATATACATATTTTCCGGCCGCAGTACCTAGGGTGTTGTCAACTAATGGTCCGGTATTTTGAGACGGAGTTGTTCCTGAATTTACTCTCCAATCAATATCGTCAAAAACGTTGTTCTGCGCATTGACATAACCGTTTCCTAGAGGGCAAACGGTTCCTTCACAATCAGCAACGGTAGGACAAGTGGTTTCATTCTCAAAATTCATTACGTAAGGCAAACTGAAAGCTCCGGTAGTTCCGTATAACTCAATACTTGCGTATGCAGAGTCGTTGCGGGCGCTTTGGTCGTTTGGTATGTTAACCCAAATTTCAATGTCGTTGAGTACGCCACTAATAGGATTAATGTAATGGCTTCCGGTAATCAATACTGAATCTCCAGACGCAATGGCCTGAGTAATGGTTTCACTTGTTGTTGGGCCGGCATTTATTCTGAAGTTTAAAGAAAAATCAGAAATAGAATTAATACCGTTATTTTTTACCCAAAGACTCACTGGAATGGAATCAGCGGCACAGGACGGAATGAGCCCCGTGGAAGGACTAATAAGTTTCGCTGCCGCAATGTCGTTATTTACTACACAGTTAAAAAGTCCATTTCCCGCAGATTCAATGGCAACCGCTCTGCGACCTATCCCCATGTTTGATGCAACTGCTGAAACGCTGTACCAATTCGGGTCAAAGGCACTGACATTTGGAATACTAAAGGTTGTAGAAGTAGTGTATCCAACACTGTCCATGTACATAGGTCCTAACTTGTACACCACGTAACCCGTAGCATTGGCGACAGGACTCCAAGTGATGGTGGTGGTATCTGGACAGATTGATACAAAGGATACGTTCGCAGGAACACCAGCAATAACTAGGTTGTCGCTTTCTGAACTCAGTGTTCCACGACTAATACGGAATTTAATTTGATCATTTACAATTCCCGGAGGTACAGTCCACGTTAGATGGCGAGTAGCACCATTAATGCTTGTGGCGATATTTGACCAAGTACTTCCGTTGTTTTGACTAATTTGTAAAGTGAAGTTCCCAACAATGCCAGTCGCATCCCAGCGAATGATTTCGTTTTGTCCGGGAACAAAGCTTTCACCACCGGTAGGGTAGGTTAATACCAGCGGTTCGTCTTCAAAATAGTAAACAACATGGTAAGGCTGTGGGCCAAATGGAACAGCAGTACCTTGGATATTTACGGTGTAAGAGCCCGCGCTAGGGTTGTTGACTACGATTTGCTCCACGTTATTTAAAGTATCTGTTCCTGGTACTGCATTGGCATTTAGAAGAGCAGCATTAGGGGTAGGGTTGAGAATCAAAGGCTGAAATGTATTGGCTCCTTGCGTCATGGTCATGTCAAGGTTGTTAACCAGTGCCTTTGCAGTGTTTACGTTGGCTTCTCTATCCGTCCAATAAACCATGACTCTCAATTGCGATACTCCAGCTGGAACTGTAATGGTATGGCTGGAGCTTCCACCTTGACCAACTGAACCAGAAAAAATCCAGTTATTTTCAATCATTCTAAGCGATTTGCGCATGTTGATTCTTCCGAAGCCATAGGTATAGTCTGGCCCAGGGTTTCCTAAATCATCTGCTCCATTCATGAGAATGGCTTTCATCAAACCACCATTCGGTGCATTTGTAGTAATGTCTTCGTAAGCTTCATACATAACGGCTAGTGCGCCTGAAACTCCTGGGCAAGCCATTGAGGTGCCGGTTTTTGTGGTGTACTGATGAGGATCTGTAGTTGAAAAAACTTGCGTTCCGACGGCGCAAACTTCGGGCTTCAAACGGCCGTCATGAGCGGGGCCGCGACTGGAGCTATTGGCAATTACGTCTAGTCGAGTTACGTTACCTACGGCAATCACGTTTTTCCCGATTTTATGACCTCCAGTAATATTTCCCCAGCCAGCACCCGCACCGTATCCGCAGTTTGATGTTCCGGAGTTACCAGCCGAAAAAACGTGCATGAGTCCGGGTAGATTGCGGGATGTGAGGTCCATGTTACGCGCAAAGTTGTTGTATCCGGCATTACATCCGTTCGAGTATGAAGATGAGGTTATGCGGATGCCGGTGTTATTGTAGTCGGCAGTTACGTTGTTTAGGTTTCCGGGATAACTGTAATACAATATATCCGCGCCCGGTGCCATGCCTCTGCCCAGTGGATTACGATTTCCTGCCCCAAAGATGGTTCCCGCAACGTGGTCGCCATGGTCTCCCTGACTTGGGCCGGCAGCACTCTGGTCTAATCGACCTTCATAGTCAATATGCGGCCCAATTGCTCCATCATCTCCTAAAGAAACGATCACGCCCTGCCCGGTGTAGCTCACTCCAGGGGCATTCATGCCATTAATCGTATTTACTCTGTGACTAGTAATAGCGGTATTATTATCGTGTTCATCTGGCACATCTGCTTCGAACACATGTGCTACCCATGGATGCTTTATTAGTTCTGGTATATCGCTTATAAAACAGGTGGCCTCAATGAAATTACCAATGCTACCAATTTCAATTACCTCTAAACCTTCAATTTTTAAACTTCTAAGTAAATCTGAGGAGTTTACGTTAGTGTAAGGCATCAGAACAATTTCCACCCGATCGTTTTCACGTGCCGCATGATCGGGAATAACACCATTATAAAAACTTGGCGAAAGCTTCAATTCCGCCGGAGGAATCACAACAGCACGTATACCTTGAGATTCAAGTGTTCTCGGTGAAATGTTGAATGGTAATGCCGCTACGTATGCATTGTGAGGTAGGTAGTCCAAAAGTTCAATTTGGGTGCTTTTTAATGCTTGTACCGTTTTATCATCAGGAATTTGATCAAACTCGATTATTCGATACACATTTCCATGATAGGCTTCTGAACTAGAAGCTTGGAACTCGAGAACGTTATTGTCTAGCTCGAGTGTTGCATTATTTAGTAAAATCTTTGATTGTCCAAAAGAAAAAAGGGAGACTAGGGACAGGAGAGAAGTAAAAATGTGCTTCACGTTAATCATCTGCATTTAAATTAATTACTAATATTGTTTGTCGTCATTTACTTGATAAACAATATGTTTGAGCGGGTAAAGATACAAATGAGAATCTGTATTTCGTGAAAAACCACTTCGCAACGAATGCTTTTTTAGATTTTGTAAACAAGCAATTGATTCGTTTATTCGAGCTTCACAAAAACGTTCTCTTTGGAATCTGTTTGATAACCAATGTCAAAAACGAATTTTGTTTTACTTTGTTCATCGTAGTGCGTAAAATAGGAGAAGTGAAATCCGTTGGCTAGTAATACCTCTCTTTTTATATTTTCTTCCTCAAGAAACTGCGCTAATATCCTTCTGTTGCGCTTGAGAATGTTGTTGATGTTGCGCATGCGATTGTTTACATGCCTAAGCATCCCATTGTTATACTGATTTCTACACTGGTCGTCGCAAAACTTTTTATCTGCCCGACCACGGATCTTTTCCTGACAGTTCAAACATGTTTTTTCCATGGTTATACGTTATTAGTTTACGGGTCGAAAGGTATAAAATAAAGATTTCACTTACAAATATTTTCTTTCGAATGAAAACGTTTGAAAACGAATATTTTGTAATAAACTGCTTACTTTTGCCTTGTCAGTTTGATGCTGATAATCGTTTAATTCTAACTTAAATTTTTACATCATGAACAGTTTACGCAACCGTGTTACGTTAATCGGACATCTTGGTTCAAAACCAGAGATCATTACTTTCGACAGTGGAAAGAAATTGGCTAAGGTCAATATTGCTACCACCGATAAGTATCGAAACGGCAAAGGAGAATCCGTTGAAAAGACCTATTGGCACCGACTAAACATTTGGAATGGTTTGGCCGATGTTGCTGAAAAGTACACCGACAAAGGTTCTGAAATTGCCATTGAAGGTCGAGTTACCTACAGTGTCTATAAAGACAAAGAAGGCAAAGAGCGTCAATCTACCGAAATTGAAGTTAATGAGCTTTTGCTTCTAGGTAAAAAGCGGTCTTAGCTACTTGATTGCAAAACGAGGGGGATTATTACCCCCTCTTTTTGTGCTTTATTTTCGCGTTCATTTTTAAACCGCGTTCGTTGAAATATTATTTCCAACTCACTAGATGTTCGCGATTTTATCAGAAGGAAACTTCTTATGAATTTCGTTATTGGAGAAAAATACCTTTGTTTATTTTTCCCTGAAATTATTTATGTACTTTTGAAACCGAGGAAAAAATGACTCACATGGAGAAAAATACCGAATTTTTACGCGCTAATCAGTTCGTACAATTTACTGATGTGCCCGTGTTTTTAACTGGAAAGGCGGGAACAGGTAAAACCACTTTTTTAAAGCACGTGGTGGGTACGACTAACAAAAAAACGATTGTTGCCGCTCCCACCGGTGTAGCAGCGATGAATGCTGGCGGTGTTACCCTGCACTCATTATTTCAACTTCCTTTTGGAGTTTTTTTACCTACCCGGAATTCACCTCCTATACCGGTAAATTGTGATTGGCGTAATCAGGCTAATTACTTCCAGAAGATGCGGCTATCTAGATCGAAACGTGAGCTCCTGAAAAAATTAGAACTTCTTATTATCGATGAAGTCTCCATGGTAAGGGTTGATTTACTCGACGCTATTGATTACGTTTTGCGTTCCGTACGTAAACGTCGAAATGAGCCTTTTGGCGGAGTTCAAGTGCTTCTGATAGGCGATCTTCGTCAGCTTTCTCCCGTGGCTCGCGACAATGAATGGTCGGTATTGAAAGAGTATTACGCCTCACCTTATTTTTTTGATGCTGCGGTTTTTCAAAAACTAAAATGGGCGAAAATCGAACTTAAAAAGGTCTATCGTCAAAGTGACGAGCGCTTTGTAGCCTTGCTAAACCGCTTGCGCAACAACCAAATCAGTAAGGAAGATGTGGAGTTGCTCGATCGTAAATACCTGCCCAATTTTTCTCCAGATAAAGATGATCAGTACATCACTCTTTGTTCCCATAATTATAAAGCTGATAGAATCAACCAGCACGAGTTGGATCTACTCCCCGGGAAGTTCTATTCATTTAAAGCAGTTGTGGAAGACGATTTTCCGGAGAATGCCTATCCCACAGATTTCGAACTTCGTCTAAAAATTGGCGCTCAGGTGATGTTTACTCGCAATGATAGTGGCGAGGATAGAAAATATTTCAATGGAAAAATTGGTATTTTAGAGGAAGTATTTGATGATTCTCTTCGGATTTTTTGCCCGAGCGATAATACACATATTAATGTAGAACGACAAGTGTGGAAAAATATCCGCTACAATGTCAATCCAGAAACCAACCAAATTGAAGAAGATTTACTTGGGACATTTACCCAGTATCCTCTCCGACTCAGCTGGGCAATCACCATACATAAAAGTCAGGGGCTTACCTTCGAACGCGCCATTGTCGATGCGGGTGATTCTTTCGCGCCCGGACAGGTTTATGTAGCGCTTAGTAGATTAACTTCTCTAGACGGTCTGGTATTGAAATCAAAAATTCCTGCCGATCGAGTGAGTATTGATGCCTCAGTTACCCACTTCCTCGATCAATTTCCCGATGAAAAGGATTTACTTAGTTTGTATGCTGAAAGCAAGGAGGCTTTTCTACGTAAAGTCTTTTTAAATAGCTTTGATCTTAAAGAACTTTCTGTGGAGTGGACCGCTTTCTTGGAGAGTCTGCCCAAGAAGAAACTGAAAAACAAAGAGGAGGTTTTCGCGCTTTCTCAAGAAGTGAAAAATAATTTTACGGAATTATACAATGTGGCTGTAAAGTTTCAGCTATATCTAGACGAACGCTGGATAAAAGGACAAAACCCTAATTCTGCCCTTATCAATAGAACCTACGACGCTATTCGTTTTTTTGAGAAAAAAATAAAAGACGAAATAGTCACTAAAACTCGTAAGGTATTGAACCAAGTTAGCACAAAAGTGCTGCAAGAAGAGGTTTTTTACCTTTTTCAATCTATGGAGGAAAAACTGCATTTGTTGAAAAAACTTTTCTCAATGCTTCAAGCCCTTGAATCTTCTAATGGTGTGGAAGAGGCACTGGAAAAGGGGAGTCAGACAGAGATGGAGTATTCCAAAAAAAGTGAGTTATTGGGCAAGGATGAAAGCCAAACTGACACCAGCTCTAAAAAGGCTAAAAAGAAGCCAAAGCCTGAAAAGGGCGAAACCTATAAAATTACCTTGGATCTGATTGAAAAAGGACTAAGTGTTGAGGAGGTAGCAAAGGAAAGAGGCTTGGTGGTTTCTACGATTGAAAGTCATGTTGTAAAGCTTATTTTGGATAATAAACTTCCCAAGAAGCTTCTGATAGATGACGAAACTGAACAGCAAATTCTCAAAGCTTACAATGAACACAAAGAGGCAACGCGGTCTATGCTGAAGGGAGTCTTGCCCGAAGAAATTACCTATTCACAAATAGGATACGTAATGAAGGCTTTTCCAAAGGAAGAGGTTTCAGCCTAAGGAAGACGGTATTATTTGGTAAACTGGAGGTTTTTCTTAGTTTGATAAAATCTGATTTTGAATGCTGCCGTAATCAATACTATTTGTAATTTGCGCCCCTATACAATAATTATCGTTTATGGAGTATTTGGATTTTGAGAAACCCATTCAAGAGCTAGAGCTGCAAGTTACCAAAGCAAGGCAGATTGCTGAAGAGTCGAATATCGACATGAATAAAACCATCCGCGAGCTAGAAAAACAAATTAAATCTACTCGTAAAACTATATACGAAGGTTTAACTTCATGGCAACGCGTGCAGCTGAGTCGGCATCCACAGCGACCATACACGCTGGCGTATATCAAGGCAATGACCAACGGTGATTTTCTAGAGCTTCATGGTGATCGTCAAGTTCGCGATGATAAAGCTATGGTAGGTGGTTGGGGCAATCTCGATGGTAGAAGCGTAATGTTTATCGGCCAGCAAAAAGGAGTGAATACCAAAATGCGCCAATACAGAAATTTTGGTATGGCTAATCCTGAGGGATACAGAAAAGCCCTTCGATTGATGAAAATGGCCGAAAAATTCAACCGACCCGTTGTAACCCTTATCGATACCCCAGGAGCATTCCCGGGTTTAGAGGCAGAAGAGCGTGGACAAGGTGAAGCAATCGCTAAAAACCT
>JBHYFA010000088.1:0-295 GCA_051859825.1 Schleiferiaceae bacterium | reverse complement strand
GTCGGTGCTCAAGGTACCTATTATCTGTATTGTTATCGGTGAAGGTGCCAGTGGTGGAGCTTTAGGTATTGGTGTGGGCGACAAAGTTTTGATGCTAGAAAATACGTGGTACTCTGTGATTTCACCTGAAAGCTGTTCTTCTATTTTGTGGAGAAATTGGGATCATAAAGAAGAAGCGGCGGAAGCCTTGAAACTCACTGCCAAGGATATGTTAGCCAATAAGTTGATCGATGGCATCATTTCCGAACCTCTCGGAGGTGCACATCACGATCCCGAAGCAATGTTTGCAACCGTG
>JBHYFA010000087.1:0-10637 GCA_051859825.1 Schleiferiaceae bacterium | reverse complement strand
GCAGTAAGCTCTCGCTCAACTTCAAATAAATGCCCAATGGCTCTTTCGGCTTCACTAGATAAATCAATGATTTGCCTTGAGGTTTGAAAGTCTTGTAAAATATCTCGAGCTTGAGATAACGAATCTTCAATTTTATTTAAATTATTGTCGATAAAATCAATGGTTTTCAATCCTTGACCATTTTTCTCGCCCAAATTATGCTCAATATAGGTTGACATAAACATATCTAAGTATCGAGAATTTTTCTCTTGGTTTGGCCCCTCTATAGAAAGAGTCATGCCCGAAGATTCTTTGGCTGTTGGTTCAATTTTGAGTCTCTCTCTGTACCCATCTACCAGAGACATGGGGGTATGAAGCGATACTTTAAACGGTGTTCCTAACTTGTCGCCTGAGTGCTCCGGATTTTCAATTAATCGAAAACGATAGTACGGAGATTCTACCCATTGCCCTAAACTAATCGTTTTATGAGGAGATTCCCATTCCTCTCCGGGGCCCGGACGAGAAGTTTCTAGATTAAAATTAAAACAACTCCCGCCTACTTCAATATTAAATTCAAACGTTCCGTTACCTGCTGGTGTAAATTCGTAGGTAGAGCTGACCAATTGTACATGCGAAGAATCAAAATCGAAAATGTAAGGCGTTTGGCTTCCGTACATTTCTAATAACTTGAGCCTACTTTGGTAACTATAAACCACGTGAAAATCTAGCTTGCGAAGCGTTTTCTCGGTAAGCCTTCTGGATTTCATGATGAGAATTTCGTTCTCAAACTTCAACCTTGGATTATAATATCCCATACTCGTGGCAATAAGTTGAAGAGAACTGCCTTCGTTCTTTTCGTCTTTCATGAGCATGATAGACTCAGATTTGTACTGCGGAGTAATGGTTCGCGTATAAACGAAAGCAATTGATACTCCCACTACCAACCCAATAATTACAAAATGAATATTCCTGAGTAATCTAGCAATTAGACTCTTAATATCTATTTGATCTTCTTGCTCTTGCTGAAATGGGTCTTGTCCTTGTGGATAATTTGGATTCATTCTCTTCTGCTATTTTTTTTTCCAATGCAACGATGTCGATTCTAAGTCTAAGCAAACTACCTCGTTAGCAAGAATATTAGAGTAAGTGTTGATGTTAAAACCCCAACGGTTCCCGAGATGGTTTGGAAACCTGTAGTACCTACACCAAAGGTCTTTTGGCGAAGTGGCCTTACCTGAATAATATCGTTTGGCTGAATAAAAAACAATGGATCATTGATAATTGCCTGATCCGTTAAATCAACTTCAAAAACTTTGTAACCTTCGGGGTACAAGCGTACAATCTGCACCTGACGACGATCGCCCACAAAACCAATGTCGCCCGCATAAGCTAAGGCTTCGATGATATTTACGTAAGGCGACATTATAACGTGACGCCCCGGACGATTAACTTCCCCCACAATGGAAAAACGAATACCAGCCTGACGTACTCGTGAAAAAACAGTAGATTCCTTGAAATAAAGAGCTAAACGTTGATCGATGAGTTTTTGAACTTCTTCTTCCGTAAGCCCCTCAATTTTCAAATCGCCCAGTACAGGGATTTTTATCTTTCCTTCTGAGTCAATTGTTTGCCCCATAAGGAAAAAGATGAAGTCACCGCCACCTAGTGGCATTCCTCCAAATCCTCCTCCTTGCATCATTCCTCCAAAGTCTGCATCCCTGAATAACTTATTCGCATCCTCATCCAAACTCTTAATGGTTATCATCAACATATCCCCCTGTTGGAGTTTGTACAGGCTACGAGCAATCTTCATGTGGCCGTCTTCGCTTAATTCCAACTCCGTTCCTTTATCTTGTAAGTAAATCAAGCGTTTACGTGGAATACAAGAGGTTCCCATCATTATCAGTATTGCAAAGAGCAGTGGTTTGGATTTCAGCATCTCAAATAGAATTTTATCAGCCCGCAAATATAGAAAACGATCATAGTCTGCCGGACAATGTTTTTAATAAAAAAAACCTGATGGGCTCAATTGAGCGTAATCAGGTTATTTTAGAAACATACTAATTATTAAATTATTGTATTACAATACGTTTAACTTGCATACTTGCTCCTTTGAAAGTTCTAATTAAATAACTTCCCTTTGGTAAATGGCCTACTTCTAAACGTACTTCTGTCTTATTTTTCACCTCAGCATCCAAAACACATGCGCCATTCATTGAAATGAGTTGTACTTTATCTGCATCAAGACCACTTAAAACAACGTAATCAGTAGCAGGTTGAGGGAATATTTTCAACTCTTGGAAATCTGACTCAATTAATTGACTACTCAAAGTAGTAGAGCCGGCAAACATCGCTATATTATCATAACGATTATTTCCATTGGGCTGATTCGTATTACCCGACCAAGTAATTCTCACCTTGAAGTTGGGATTATCATTTGCCGCAGCAATACCACTAAAATCAAAAGTAAAGGTTTGGTATGACTCCGTAATGGAAACCATGCTTATTCCCATACCTACTGTATCGTAATTTACTCCATCAACGGTGTAGGCAACATTATTAAATAACATCCCAGATCCAGAGCGGTGGGCATCGTACATCAAAACAATGTCTGAGCACTCAGTAGTAGGTAATTCAATAATCAATGCGCGATCGAAAGAAGGATTGCGTACTCGTAATGCCAAACCAGCAGGTTCACCTCGCTGTAAATTCAAACCACTACCAGGAGAAAACTCATCCATAAATCCGTCACCACTGCCTATGTAGTCAAGACTTGGTGTAACATTGGGAATTCTTGAATAGTCTGCATCAACAGGGCCAGACACAGTTCCGCTGATACCGTTAAAATGCCAATAATGAATTAAGGCTCCGGTTGGTGTGCTTCCACCTCCAAGTGGGCTACCTTCCAAAACAATGTTATCAAAGCGGTTATTTCCACTGGAATTATCTGAACCGGCAAAAAATTCTATACGCACCCAAAAATCCGGATTATCGTTTGCTGCCCCTAAACTTGAAAAATCAAAACTCTCAACCACATAGTCAAGTCCAACTAATACAGTATCATTAAAAGGTGCAGCATTAGACCACGTTTGACCATTATCGGTAGAAAAAGATAGCCATTGTTTCTGAGCACCGTTATTGGTTCGCTTTACCGCATAACTAAATTGAATATCCTCAAAATCAGTTGTAGGCATAGGTATCATGAGCATTCGAGTATCTGATGGGTTGCGAACACGCAAACCTCGCCCATCATTCTGACCCATTCTCAAGTTGAGCGTGTCGCCGTCATTTACATCGTCTAAAAAACCAGCGCCGGTTCCCGGAAAAGAAATCCATGGCGATGTAGGCAAAGCCGAATAATCTGCCTGAACAGAATCTACCGTTCCCGAAAGATTATTGAAGTGCCAATAGTGGATTAATGTTTGACTATAACCAAAAAAGGAAAACAACGAAAAAAGGAAGGCGTAACGAATATTCATATGTAAATAGATTGATTTTTAAAAGTCATCCCGACATACAAATCGGGACAAGTTATGGAATGTCCTAGTCAATTTTCATTGGAACTTGTGAAGGCTACTACATGGACATTTCATTTGAAAAGAATTTAATTTGCGTTTGTTTAAATTAATGAACCCACTTTATTTTTGATTAAAACTGTGGCATCATATTTCAAAGTGCAAAAATAGTTTTTCAAAATGTAACTAAAGCCGTCTAATCTTAAGTTTGTATTAAATGACTTGACACGCATTTTTTAAACTTTAAACCTACCTTTGTAATCCACATTTTTTTCCAAATGCACCGAGCTTTTCGTACATTCAATATTTTTCTTCTTACGGTTTACCCGCTGCTCATGTCATTCTCGCTAATGGCACAATCGGAGTATTATGATGAGGAAATGATTGGCATAGCCTTAAATGAAAAGGGCGAAATTCTTCCAAACGTGCACGTAATCAATCCTCGAACTTCCAAAGGAACCATCACAAATGTCAACGGAAAATTCCGTCTCCACGCCCGCATAGGCGACACTCTAGTTTTGTCTATGTTGAGTTACGCCTACCTTTACCATGTTGTGAAAAAAGAAGATTTTTTTAAAGAACGGCGGTTTGTTTTGAAAAAAGAAAATTACCTCCTCGATGAGGTTAGCATTTTCTCGTATCAACTTACCACCAATCGTCCGCGAACAATGCCGCTGCGAAAGCCTACCGTACCTGATAATAAAGATATTCGTGAACCTGGCTTACCTCATCCTGCCAGCTTTAGCGATCCCATAGAAGCGCTTTATCAAGCCTTCTCTTCGCGTATTCGACAACTAAACATCCTCCAAGAACTCAAAGCTCGAGATGCATTTTTTGATAAACTCGAAGAAGGAAATAACCGACACACGCTTATGATTATTACGGGAATGGCGAAGGAAGACCTCCAACCTTTTCTGTTTTACTGCCAAATGGGTTACGATTACATCGAAAATTCCACCGATTACGAGCTGCTTATTTCCTTACTTCAGTGTTACGACAACTACGTACACGCCCGTGATATGAAGGAGTTTATGATTATCGAAAATTACGATTGATTTTTACTTCTTCGGCATCGCTCACTGCAATATTTCACCTGCTCCCAATCCCGCTCCCACTTCTTCCTCCACGCAAATGGCCTTTTGCATGTTAAGCAAATTTTCTCTGGCAAATGTGGTTTTTTGTGCATGAATAGGTAACCTTCCTGTATTCATTTTTGTTTGGCCGCCTGCCGCAATTACCATCCCGTTTCGGTCAAACTACCACATACAATAACTCCTTCTTTCTTTTTACCTTCGTGCATTTGCGGCACCGGGCTTTCCGCTCCTACTCCGCAGCCTGCTCCATATTATCAATGCTGTCTTGATTCATAGCCCAACAATAATGTCGAGTAAAACTTTATTCAACTAATGAGCAGGCTTTGCGGGGTATCCGCTTCAATCCCTGGCGGGAAGCCCCGTGGATAACAAGGCTCCTAAAGAAAAAACCCCGTCTGACGCACTTGCCAAACGGGATTTTTCTTATTCAAAATGAATTTACTTCGATATCACGAATGATCGGATGGCTGTTCCGTCTGGTGAATGTAGTCGCAATTGATACATTCCCGAAGCTAAGTGATTCAAGTCGTAAGTATTATCAAAAGCTCCTTGGTGGTTGGTGTAAAGTTGATTCAAAATCACTCTACCACTCAAGTCGATGACTTCCACTTGTAGATCGCCTTTCAGGTGCTGCAAGAAACTCACGGTGAAGGTTCCATTATTCGGATTAGGGAATAAACGTAGGTCGAGCAATTCACCGAAGCGCTCTACCGAGATATTCTCCGCCCACACCATCTGACAAACGGTATCGATACCACAGCTGCTGTATGCAATCAAGCAAACCTCGAAGCTGTCAGTCTGCGGGAACTGGAAAGTTACACTGTCACCCGAAGCTGTACCTAGTCCGGCAAAATCCCAAACTACCGAGTCGGCATTTGCGCTGGTGTTTTGGAAGGCCACGGTGTGGCTGATAGTGGTCCAAGTAAAGTTGGCTACCACCGAGTCTGTGTTGGGAACAGCAGTTACTGGAGTACGTATATCCGAGCAAGACTCAGAGCCGTAGTGCACTCTACCCTTCCAAGATCGTGGTGATAAAGTTGAAGGCCAGCTACCCGCTTTGGTGATACCCGTAAGGATTTCCAAATCGGCATTAGAACCTAAGCTAGACCCCAGTGGATCACCTGATGCGTAAGACAAGTTACCCGTTACCGGCTGGATATACACACCGTAGGTTTGTCCGGCGGTCATTGGGATAGGATTGGTCAAATTGAAACGCACAAAATTGGCTGTACCTTGAAGGTTTACGTTTGGCACTGTTTCGTGCAGCGTCCATGAAGCCGGGTTGGTTTCGTGTCCTTGTAGTGAACCCAATTTGTAGTACACCTGAACATCGGTGAAACCACTACTCGCTCCTACCAAGGAGAAGCCGGTTACGGAAAGGGTATTGAAAATTACTAAGTCAAACATATTCCCACCATTAGATGTAGAAACATTACCCGTTGCGGTGGATTCAAGAGAGTCCATTAAATCGTTAAATGCCACGTAGAAGGTTGGAGGTGCAGCTGTACCCACGGTAAGTTCATCACCAATGTGAACCATATTACCTCCTGTAGGAGCATCAAACCAGTTGAACATGATGTTCGGGAATGGAAGCAAACTTAACGTCACCGAGTCGTCACCTATACAGTACTCGTTATTAAGAACATTAGGCTGGAATGGTAGAATCGCCAAGCTATCAACAGTGAGGGTATCATTACCGGTGAATTGATCGTTTGGCAAACTTACACTCGCTACCACATTGATATATCCACCCCAATACGAATTGATGGTTCCCATGGTTACGGTATCTACTTCCGTTTCTTGAAGGTTACCAGTATAAGTAGTAGTGAAAGTCTGGTTGATATCACCCGTTATTTCAACCGTGATAGGTAGTGAGGTGATGGGGAAGAAACCGTTGTTGCGGATTTCTACTTTTACTTCCATCAAGCTATCGCCGCAATCGAAATACTCGGGTGATGCCAAAGAAAGTAATTGCGCGTCGTACTCGATAGGTACGCATACTTCAATAGGACCTGTCCATACTCCATATCCACCCGAAGGACATTTTTCACGCACAAAAATGCAGAAGCACTGTCCCATAGGCATGGCGATGGCGTGGTTATTATTGGAAGTCACCACAGAATCAAGATTACCTAAGCCAGAACCCGGGATAAATCCGCAGGTATCCCATTCTACTTGCCATTCGGTAACGTTACCGAAGCTCTGCCAGCTGATTTCTACTCCGCCGGGGAATAAGGTGTCAACCACAAAGTCATAGGCACCGCTACATGGAGCCGGGTCAAACTGATACACACCAGGGTCAGGGCTAGTAGTACGAGGATCGCCATTTAAATCAAAGGGCACATCGCTTAGTACATTCGTTCCGAGTGCTTTGATTGAACCCACGGTGGGGTGATAATCCGAGCCCGGAACAGCAAAAGAAGGATCGGTTTCGATACCGTTTGCATCGTAACCTGCGCCTTGCCAATCGCTGAAATCATTGAGGTTACCACCGGAGAAACCGAAGGTTACCGAGTTAGGATGAGGCGTGTAATAAACGTTATTGTCAAAGTCAACGTTGTTTGCCGCACTAGTCATATAGACCATAAAGTTAGTCGCACTCGGACGGTTGAGGTAGAAAATGTTGTTTTTCATCTCAAAATTATTCTGTGCTCCAGAGAAGAACACCGGGCGTGTGGCCGAAGTTGAAGTAGATGACGGCTGATCCATGACCACGGTATTGTGGTAAAACTTCCAGTGGTCATTAAGCGCTCCGAGGATATATAAGCCGTAGAATATACCTCCATTGTTAATGTTATAGATGAGGTTATTGGCAAAAATACTTGGGCTACCGGCTACTCCAGTTGCACCTGACATATATACAGGATAGCAAGCACTGGTATTTGTAGCAGGAAGAGCGTTGTGTACATCATGAATAATATTATTTTTCACGATGGAACGCCCTAAACCTGTGGAGAAGAAAATGCCATAATATGTTGCTGCTTGCGTGCGAGTTGCTCGGCTTATGTCATTGCCAGAAAAATTCAAGCTATCTTGTGCACGCATATAGGTGGCATAAAAGTGTTGATCTTCAAAAACACAGTTTGTAACGGCATTACCAACATTTCGGTTATTAGTGTTGGTGCCATTCATGGTAAGCCCATAATAGCCTCCTATAAATTTGCAGTTATCAAAAGTGGTATGATTAGCATTATTACCTAAGGTAAGAGCAGAAGTAAGAGAACTACTCATAACTACACCGGAGAAGAAAGTAGATGTTCCTGTGGTACTAGTTTCAAAATGACAGTTGGTAAACGTATTGTGATCTGCACCGTTCATAAGTTGCATAACCCATCCATAGGTAGTTCCCGTAGCAAAAATGTTTAAGCTATCCACATGCAGGTGAGATGTCCCATCAAGGACAAAGGTGGTACGATCATTAGTTCCAGCGGCTGCGTAGGATAGCGTATTACCATTTCCATTTATGGTTATTGTGTTGACGGCAGAAGTTCCCGCGATGGGCCCTGCCTCTACCCTTTCTAAATACGGTCCTGTACCCGAGACAACATCTACAGTAACCGGCCCTGTAACACCACCACAAACTAATGCATCAAAAAAGTCTTGAAAAGAAGCGAAATTAGTGCCCGTTGTTGATCCAAATTGGTTAATGGTATAAGCTCCACTTAAAGAACTTCCAACTGCATCAACTCTTACGGGAGTAGAAAAGCTGGTTTGGTTATTACAAGTTATAGCCAAACGATAGAATGTAGTATCATTGACTGTTGCATTCACGGCGCTTAGGGTGTCGTTCAGCATATTCACCCATGTTGTACCGTTGGTGGAAGATTGCCATTGATATGTTTGCCCTTGGCCAAAACTCATTGGGTCAACAGTAAGATTAGTGGTATTACCAATACATACAGTTTGTGGATTAGCAATGGTTGCTCCAGCTACTGGAGGAGCTGTACAAGGGCCCGCAGGAATCCAATCGAAACCAAACATGGCATGTCGATCTTGTATTCCTGGAGCAGCCGCGCTAGCAGATCCGAAAACGGATTTACCTGGAACGTTAGCTTGCTGTGTTGTAAAGCCAGTGGTATAACCATTTTGTTGGGCGTCAACAAAAAAGTTAGACACGTTATCAAACAAAAACGGAGTAGTCAAATCAAAGGCCATCCAAGTACCCGATGATGTTCCAGTAGAAGGCGTTCCCACAGGCGTGTAGGTTGGAGCATTGAGCACCACCGTACCTCCTGTTGGCCACGCAACATTACCCGTAAAGTTTGAAAGCGTGGTTGTTCCCATTGAAATAGTCACATTGGTAAAACTTGGACTAGGATTACCCGAGGCTAGAAAATAAATTCGAGTGATTAAGCCTGGTTGAGAATTTGGGAAATCCTGAGGAGTGTAAATCCAAGCTCTACGATTACTAGCCGCAGAATTAAATGGAATAGTGTTCCCGATAGGCCCTCCCGGATCATAGATGACCATGGGTTGGGTTTGACTGAATGCCGTTTCACTGCCTAAAAATAAAAGCAGCGTAAAGGCAAAAGACACCTTTGTTAGTAGGTTAGGTAGTTTTGCTTTCATTAGAATTTGAATTAAAATAAGTGTTAAACAAATCGGAAAAAAATGCAGATTTTCAATTATTGTAACATTCATAAATGTGAAAAAGAATATTATGCTACACTAAATAAATTTAGCATTTTTTTGAGATTGCTAATATAGAACAAAAAAAATTAATTCTTGATTAATAAAATGATTATCAATGCATAATGTTAAACTCGTAAACTTTAGATTATAAAATCAATCTAAAAAATAATCCATTTTAAATAATGTAGGTATTTTTAGTAGGAATTACGTATCAATTTTAAACAAGCGATTATAATACCGCAAAAATGAATTTATAGTGATGAAAGAATAATTTACTCAACAAAACACTAGACTAGTGTTTGTCCATAAAGTCAAGAGTCTGATTCAGAAAGTTCAGTAGCAAGGCGCACGCAGGATTGAAAAACAAGGAGTTGACTAAAGTCAATGACTGTTTTCAATCCAAGTGCAACGCCGCTAATGAACTTTATGGACAGACTCTAGACTAATTCTATCGACTTACAACAATCCTTCTTGTTATAACCCCATTTGGAGCGCTCAAACGAATCATATACGTTCCAGAGGCCAGGTGATTAAGCTGGTAGCTTTTACTGAATGTGCCCGAAAAGTTAGGTATTTCATCGCGCATCAGCGTTTTACCCTTTAAGTCTATGCATTCAATAATTAAATCTCCCGTAAGCTCTTGTTGAAAACCTAAGGTAAAACTACCGTTGTTTGGATTGGGAAAAAGCTTCAATTTAGAGGCTAAATCATATTCATTAACCGAAATATTCTCGGCCCACACAAGCTTACAAATGGTATCTGACCCACAATCATTGAAGGCAACCATACACACCTCATAGCTATTGGTTTCCGGAAATTGAAAGCTAATACTATCCCCAGTGGCTGTACCCAAGCCGGCAAAATACCACTTCACCGAATCGGCATTCACACTAGTACTTTGAAATGCTACGGTATGACTTACAGTAGCCCAAGTAAAATCGGCAAATACCGTATCGCCAAAATCAATATCGGCTTCAATGCGCACATCTGAGCAAGCTTCGGTGCCGTAAATCACCGTGCCATTCCAAATGCGTGGCCGAATACTACTTCCGAAAGGATAAACTACTCCAATACCTTCCAAAATATCCATATCGTCGTTTGAAGTGAAAACAGCATATTCATTACTACCATTCGTATATCGAACACTTGCATCGGTTCGCGTGAGATAAAACGAATACGTAGTTCCTCCTCCATTGAGTTTAACCGGCGTATCTAGCTTCAAGCGATGCGGAACACCCGCACTGACATTCTGATCCGTATATGACTGAAGCAGCGTCCAAGCTGTATCTATTTGTTCAAAACCTTGATATGAGCCAAGCTTATAATATACTTCAAAACCAGCAGATGTGGAAGCTGCACTTGGTAGCATATCGAACGCATAAACATTTAAACTATTATGAATCACAAAATCGACCAT
>JBHYFA010000086.1:0-10686 GCA_051859825.1 Schleiferiaceae bacterium | reverse complement strand
TAGAACTTCGGTTCGTTCTTGGCAAAAAGGCGGCTCAGAAATGAGCCGCCTTTTTTTTAATCCTAATGGTTAACCAAACTATCCCTTAGTTTAAAAGTGTTTTATCTCCCCTCGAAAAACGCCCTCAATACTCTTCGTAATCCACTAACCCCAATGATTCCAGCTATTATCATTAGGATAATGGCTGCAATTAAAGCGTCGTAATGCCCATCGCGCATACGGGGAATGCCTAAGGCAAACATAATTGACGGACCCGCAAAAATGAATGGGAGGGAAGCAAACATTAAGGTTATACCTTTAAATAAGGCCTGCTTCTGTAATTCGGGCATTTTGTCCTTTTCGGTTACATCTTCTCGGTTATCCATTTTTTTGTTGTTTAAAATTTTCAATCACCGCTCGTACACTCCCGTGAACTTTTAATTGCTCAAGAGCTTCCTCGGGCGAAATAGCGATTTGCTCACAAAGAATATTTTTGGCTCTTTCCCAAAGCTTGGTATTGGACAACTGCATATCAATCATTTTGTTTCCCTTTACTCGGCCAAAACGAATTAAACTTGCGGTGGAAATCATATTTAAAACCAACTTCTGAGCCGTGCCCGACTTCATTCTCGTGCTTCCGGTAACGTACTCCGGACCAACCTCCACCGCAATGGGGTAATCACATACTTTAGTAATCGGACTCCCGGGGTTGCAGGTGATGCATCCGGTAAGTACACCTATCTCTCTAGATTTACGCAATGCCCCGATGACGTAGGGGGTAGTTCCAGATGCGGCCAAACCAATCACCGTGTCTTCTTTCCCAATACCGTAAAATTCTAAATCCGTCCAACCTTGATTGTCATTGTCCTCGGCAAACTCTACCGCTCTACGAATAGCTCCATCGCCGCCGGCAATAATTCCTATAAACATTTCGTGAGGTACACCAAAAGTTGGCGGACATTCTGAAGCATCTACAATTCCCAAACGCCCACTGGTTCCCGCTCCAATATAAAATACGCGACCTCCGTTTTGCAAACGAGGCACAATCTGCTCTACTAAACCTTCTATTTGTGGAATGCACTTTTGCACCGCATTAGGAACACTACAATCCTCTTGATTGATTTCCTCAAGTAATTTACGCGTAGATTTTTTCTCTAAATCATCGTACTTAGAGCTCGATTCGGTAATGCGATGAAAGGCTTTGTCCATTATTGTTCGTTTACGCTACAAAAGTAAGGCTAAGCAGAGTATGATTTCTAAACAATAAAACTTTTAGGGTATTCATTGAACGTGTATTTGTACACTAGCAATCTCTCATGTACTTTTACTCCGCATTATAGTGTCTGTCTATAAAGTTCGATAGGGCGCAAGCCTCGCTTTCAACTGTCGCGAGCAGACACTTAGACATCAACTAGAAACTAGTTTACTTATGAACAGATTGCTCTTCAGCTTTATTTTTTCATCTTCACTCATGCTAAATGCTCAAACATCAGATATGGATATTGTTAAAAACTACCTTGCCTATACACTTTGGGCCAATGAACAAATTATTCAATGGTTGGAAGATTGTTCCGATGAGGAATGGGACAGGGAAATTGAGTCAAGTTTCACTAGCATTCATAGAACAAGTCAACATTTGTGGGGTGCCGAATACGGTTGGTTGAGTTTTCTCAAACACCTTCCTTGGGAGCGCACTCCGGATACAAGCTCTAAAACAGAATTGCTCGATTCTTGGCGACAAACATCTTTGGATTTTGTGCGCTATGGAATATTCTTGCTTGAAACGCCTACTGCCGCAGTTTGGAAAATAAACGAGTTGCCCGTAGCCAAGGAAGACGTACTCCTTCATGTATGCAACCACGCCACTTACCACCGTGGTCAGCTTATTACGATGGGCCGACAAGCCGGGTTGAAGTCGCCGCCACGCACAGATTACATATTTTTTATTCGTTTGCCTACCGAGGAGAAGGAGCGTCTGTGGCAACAAATAAGCGCAAAATAACGGGTGTCAAAATTGTTATCTTTTGGGTACGGGATCATCTCCATGCGTACCCCATGGGTGACACTTTGTTAACCGACGAACTGCGAGAAACAAACCTTTGAATGGCCCCCAAACTTTAATCGCCTCAATGGCGTAGGCAGAACAAGTGGGATTGTGTCTGCACGAATTGGGTAGCAACGGCGATAAAAATATCTGGTAAAGTCGAACAGGTAGAATCAATATGTATCCCAGCAACTTAAGCATTACGCACGTAAGGAATAAGTTGTTCCCTCTTTTCCGTCTTTCAGCTCAATACCTTTTTCTTTTAAGCGATCGCGGATGGCATCGCTTAAACTCCAATTTTTATCGTTTCGGGCTTGGTTGCGCAGCTCAATCAAAACTTCAAGTGCGGCATCCAGCGCGGTGGCGTTCTCAGATTGTGCATTGCGAATGTCTTTTATTCCCAAAACTTCAAAAACAAAGTCGTTAACCAGCTTTTGCAGTGAATCGAGATTTTTAGCATCAATCTGTGCATCTCCTCTAACAAGCTTTTGAATTTCTTTACTCAAATCAAAAAGCTCGGCAATCAGCATAGGTGCATTGAAATCGTCGTCCATGGCTTTGCGGAAACGATTTTCCCATTCGCTCGCTTGAATACTTTCTTCAGCACTTCCCGAAGGTTCGATGCCTCTGAGCTGTTCGATGGCATTCATGAGTCGGATGTAGCCTTTTTCTGCAGCCAATAGCGCGTCATTGGAAATATCCAAGGTACTGCGATAGTGGGCTTGTAGCATGAAAAAGCGCAATACCATCGGATCGAAGGCTTTGCTGAGAAAGGCGTTATCACCAGAAAAAATTTCCTGAGGCAGGAGGGTGTTTCCGGTAGATTTACTCATGCGTTGTCCGTTGAGCGTAAGCATATTGGCATGCATCCAAAAGCGTACAGCCTCGGTGCCGTGTGCGGCTTGGCATTGTGCCATTTCACATTCGTGGTGGGGGAATTTCAAATCCATTCCTCCGCCGTGTATGTCGAATTCTTCGCCTAAGTATTTGGTGCTCATGACGGAACACTCTAGGTGCCAGCCGGGAAATCCGTCGCCCCAAGGTGAAGGCCAGCGCATGATGTGTTCGGGTGAAGCCTTTTTCCACAAAGCAAAGTCGAGTGGGTTGCGCTTTTCTTGCTGACCGTCTAAGTTTCGAGTGCCACTGTAAAGCTCGTCAACATTTCTGCCCGAAAGTTTACCGTATTCAAAACCGTCATCGAGATATTTACGCACATCGAAATACACCGAGCCATTTACTTCGTACGCCCAACCTTTTTTGAGAATTTCCTCAATCATTTGAATTTGCTCCACGATATGCCCCGTAGCTGAAGGTTCAATGCTAGGTGGTAAGGCGTTGAATTGCTGCATGATTTGGTGAAAACCAACGGTGTACTGCTGTACAATCTCCATAGGTTCCAACTGCTCAATTCGTGCGCGCTTGCTGATTTTATCCTCTCCTTCGTCGGCATCATTCTCAAGGTGACCAACATCGGTAATGTTACGCACGTAGCGCACTTTGTAACCGAGGTATTTCAAATAGCGAAATACGAGGTCGAAAGACAAAAATGTTCGTGCGTTACCGAGGTGTACGTGGTTATAAACCGTTGGGCCGCACACATACATTCCCACAAACGGGGCGTTTATCGGAGTAAAGACTTCTTTTTTACCGCTAAGTGAGTTGTATATCTGCAAGTTCATGATGAATGATTAAATACCGAATGGAGTATCGAGCGCTATAAGTTCTAGAAATTCATTTTTCACACTTTCTTTTTGGAAAGCGCCACCGTATTCCGCAGTCACCGTGCTGGAGTCGATATCGCGAATTCCGCGTGAGTTTACACATAAATGTTTGGCATCCACCACGCAGGCTACGTCTTCGGTTTGCAGTGCGATTTGCAAGGCACGCACGATTTGCTTGGTCATGCGCTCCTGAACTTGTGGCCTTTTTGCATAAAAATCAACCACTCGATTCATTTTGGAAAGTCCGATCACTCTGCCCGAACTGATGTAAGCAATATGCGCTCTCCCCACGATGGGTAGAAAATGATGCTCGCAGGTGGAGTAAACGATGATGTTTTTTTCCACGAGCATTTCACCATATTTATACTTATTTTCAAATGTTGACATGCCGGGCATGCGTGCAGGATTGAGTCCGGCAAACATTTCCTTTACAAAGGCTTTGGCAACGCGCTTAGGCGTGCCTTTCAAACTGTCATCACTCAAATCCATGCCTAAGGCTTCCATGATATGCGTGAAGTGCTCTTGGATGATTTCGATTTTTTCGTCGTCGGATTTATCGAAGGCATCAGAGCGCATAGGGTTGTCGATTGGGTTACCAAAGTGACTATCACCAATTTGGCTATCTAAATCTTCGCTTTCCTGTGCGTTATGTAGGGGGGTATTTTGGGCCATAATAAAAGTTAAAGCCGTAGAACAAATATTTTTTCTAATGGTTTGCAAAACTACGTTGAAAAAAAGTAACATTTTGGTAAAAACTAGTATCGTTTTTTCAAGTCAAAATGTTGCACTTTTGCAGCGGAAATAGAAAGTCTATTTTGCAACAACGATGTTACACTCTTTTTACTTTTTAGTTAATCAAATCAAGGGTTTTTCTCTTGGTAACTTAAATCAAAAAAAATGAAAAAACTATTTTTCACTTTTCTGGGAATGTTGATGATTTCATCCCTCTTTGTCAATGCTCAAACTACTATTCACTGTTGGGATTTCAACGATGGTAGTGTAACGGGAACTTTCCGATGGTCTTCTCCCGTGCCTACTGCAGCAAGAGCAGAGGGTGCAGGAACGATTACCCATAACTTCACTAACAACTTGGAAGCATTTGCTGGTAGTGCTTTGAATGCATGTACCGGTAGTGGTAGTGGAGGTGCTTTTTGCCCGCAGGGAGGCACCAATACCGCCAATAATGGTAATTTCATGACCATGGAGTTTTCAACTCTTGGCTTTGAGGATGTTTTTCTTACTGTTGCCAATAGAAGAACCGCAACGGGTTTTGATACGGTGGCGGTATCCTATTCAACCAATGGAGGAACTACCTTTACTTTCTTAACCAATATTTTTCCTAGTTCATCTGGATTTAATATTGACACGGTTGATTTTAGCGCGATAGCTGCGGCTAATGATAACGCCGATTTTCAAGTGCGCTTTACGTTTAATGGTGCTACCAATGCTACCGGAAATGCCCGTATTGACAATCTAAAATTAGAAGGAACTGCTCTTGGTGTTATCGTTCCTTCACGCAGTAATGTATTGCATTATTGGCACTTAAATGATTTGGCTAGCGGTGCTCAAACATCTATTTCAGCAGACACTACAATTTTTGCTACCGCACCAGTCATTACCTATCCTGGAAGCGGAGCCGGATTTATGGATAGAAATACCAATGATGGTTCTTTGGATAATGCACGCTTTGGCCAACCTGCGGGTAACTCGCTTCGCGCACGTAACCCATCAGATACCCGTTCATTAGAAATTGAACTTCCTACTACCGGTTTCGAAGATATAGTTTTTTCTTACGAAGTGTATCGCAGTAATAATGGTCAGCTCGGACAAATTGTGGAGTACACCACTGACGGAACGAATTACATTTTTGCGGATAGCTTGATTATTACTACGACTTATCAAACCTTCTTCTGGGATTTCTCTAATGTAGCGGGTGTTTCTGATAATCCGGATTTTAAAGTACGTATCAACTTCTTTGGTCAGCATACTGGGTCAGACGGAAACAACCGCTTTGATAATTTTGTGTTGGAAGGAAATCCTGTGCCTTTTGTACCTGTATATTCAATCGCGTCTTTACGTTCCGTAGATGCAGATGGTATAGCAGACTCACTAAATGTTAATTGTGCTATCGAAGGAGTTGTTTCTGGAGGTAATCTCATTAATAATGGTGTGCAATTCTGGTTTATCGATTCCACCAATAGCGCGGGACTCCTTGTTCGCCAGCCTGGTTTTACACTTTACACGCCTACCGAAGGTGATGTGTTGCGCGTATTTGGAAATGTTGAACAGTTCCGTGGATTGATACGGTTTACGGTTGACTCTATTCAAATATTAGGATCTAACTTCACACTTCCAGCTCCTGCGGTGGTTACTGCACTCGATGAAAGTACCGAAGGGCGTTTGGTTCGAATTAATGGGTTAAACTTAGTTTCACCTTCACAATGGACAGCTACAGGTACAGGTTTTAACGCTGATGTTACAAATGGTACTGATGTGTTTTTAGCTCGTGTTGCGAGTTTTGTTACCTTGTTTAACGATCCAGTACCGACTACAGCTTTTGACTTAATTGGACATGGCGGACAGTTTTCAAGTACTACTAGTGCTCCTTTCAATGATGGATACCAAATTTTGCCACGCTATTCTGAGGACTTGATTCCTGATAGCACTTCGCCAACCACTCCGGCAGTGATAAACCGTTACCCTATAGCTTCACTTCGTGGAGTAAATGCTAACGGAGTAGCTGATTCACTTGGTGTAATGTGTTCTATTGTGGGAGTTGTTTCTGGAGGTAATTTGCTTAATAACGGAGCACAATTTTGGTTTATTGATTCTGTAAATTCTGCTGGTGTATTGGTTCGCCAACCTGGCTTTACCAACTATACTCCAACCGAAGGAGATGTATTGGAAATTTTCGGTAATGTTTCTCAATTCCGTGGATTAATTCAATTCAGTATTGATTCCTTAGATGTATTAGGAACCGGATTCACTCTTCCTGCTCCCGCCGTGGTTACTGAGCTAAATGAAGCCACCGAAGGTCGCTTGATTACTATTGAAAACCTTAATCTAGTTGATGCATCTCAGTGGGTTGCCGGTGGTTCTGGATTTAATGTTGATGCTACCAATGGTGTAGATACATTCTTAATTCGTGTTGTAGAGCCTACAACCTTGTTTAATGAGCCGGCTCCGACTACCGTTTTCCATATTATTGGACACGGAAGCCAATTTAACCCTACCACCACAGCTCCTTTATTGAGTGGCTACCAAATTCAACCTCGCTACAAAGAAGATTTGATTCTTAATGTTTCGGTGGATGTATCGCTTAAGAGTGAAATCAAAGTATTTCCTAATCCTGCCAACCAATTTGTACGCATCCAGTTGGAGAATCCGTCCGAAGCTGATATGCTGATGTACGATAACGCTGGTCGATTGATCTCAAGTGGTAAAATCCACAATGGCGAGATGATGCTCGAAACGGCACAATTTGCCGCAGGAATGTATATCATTCGCTTGAATCAGAATGGTCAGCAAGCAACGGTACGTTTGCATATTGCTCACTAACATTCGTTAAACCAAATAAAAAAGCGGCTCTTCGGGGCTGCTTTTTTCATTTTTCCTCTATACTTATTCGGGGTATGCGTTTCTTTTTTACTTTCGCAGCTTAAACATTCACATGGGCTTTTCCTTTGGTCAACTTATTCAACTTTTAGGGAGTTTAGCACTTTTTATTTTCGGTCTGAAATTATTGAGTGACGGAATCCAAAAAGCGGCAGGCAATCGCTTTCGCTCGGTATTGAATTCCATGACTACCAAACCCATTCTCGGTTTGACCACTGGGGTGTTGGCTACCTTTCTCATCCAGTCTTCGTCGGTTACCACGGTTATTGTAGTGGGCTTGGCAAATGCCGGACTCCTTACACTCACCCAATCTATTCCGGTAATTTTGGGTACCAACGTAGGAACTACCATAACAGCGTGGTTACTTACGGCTATTGAGTTTGGCGATTTTGAATCTTCGATGATTTCTTTCGCTATTATTCTCGTTGGCTTTCTGATGATTCTTGCGAAAGCTACTAAGTGGAATCATATTGGGGAAACCATCTTTGGATTGGGACTTCTTTTTCTGGGTATAAACTTTATGGAAATGTTTGCGCCCGACATTCAAGCAAACCCCCAATGGCTTGAATTTGTAAAGGATAATAGCTACGAAGCTGCGAGTTGGCCCCGGCAAATTCAAAGTCTTTTATACTTTGTACTCATCGGTGCTGGATTAACCGTTGTGGTTCAATCTTCCACGGCCGCCATTGCTATTACTCTTGTGATGACTAGTAAGGGTTGGATTCCTCTCCCGCTAGCTATGGCCTTGGTTTTGGGAGAAAATATTGGAACAACGGTTACCGCAATACTCGCTTCCTTAGTAGGGAATGTACGGGCGAAACGAGCGGCACTATCGCACGTGATTGTTAATGCAGTAGGTGTGATTTGGGCTATTGTGTTTTTTGGTCTCCTGTTAAGTCTTACCGTGTCGATTACGGAGTTTTTAGGTGGAAAAAATCCTCTTGAACATCTTTCACGTGTACCCTTGGCACTGTCGGTTTTTCATTCATTATTTAATATCATCAACGTTGGGTTGCTTATGTTTTTTGTGCCTACCATCGCACGAATTTGTACACGTATCATAAAGCAAAATGATGCTGTGGAGCAAATGGAAATGCCCTTTGATGTTTTCCAAAACAAGCAAGTGGCAGCTCCTTTAATGGCACTCATTCGCGTAAGGAAAGAGGTGTATTCTATGGTTAAGTTGAATCAGCGAGCCTTTGCGTATTTGCCAAAACTCCTCCTAGAGCCAGAATTAAATACGTGCAATGCTCATTTGAGTAAAGTGCAAGAAATGGAACAACTTTCCGATCAAATGGAGGTCAATATCCTGCGCTATTTGTCGAAGGTCTCAGAAAATAAGCTCGACCCTAAGCTCAGCGAGGAAGTTCGCATGCTTATGAGCTCGGTAAACTATCTGGAAAGATGCAACGATTTGATTTTGAAATCGTGCTATAACCTGCGCAATCAAAAAGTCCAAAAGGCATTTTTCACCCCTGAACAGAGAAATAATCTCCACGATTTAATGAAATTGGTAGGCGAGTCGCTCGATGTTCTCGAAGAAGGCTGTTTGATTGATAAGGTTGATTTTGCTCGCATTGAGACCTTGGAAAACTCGATCAATAACCGATATCGAGACCTGCGAAAAGATTATTTGAAAAAATTAGAAAAAGGAAAATTCACCATTCAAAGTGGACTGTTTTATATGGATGTGCTGAGCGAACTCGAAAGGATGGCCGACCATGTTTACAGTGTTGCGGAGAATCTCTCAGAGGAAGCTACCTCTTGAATGTAAAGCAATTGACAACCTAAATTATTTTGACGAAGCAACCAAAGTTTTGCCTAAATTTGCCAACCTAAAATATTATTTCTTTCAACGAAGACGCATTTCGCTTTCTAATCATCTATGTGGTTGATTTTTAATGTAAAGCGTTTTTCAGCATAACTTACTTTACTATGTCTCACACCTTGGAATCTTCAATAGAATTTGCTTCACAAGTACGCCGCGATATCGTTCGTATGGTTCACGCTGTAAATTCCGGACACCCTGGAGGATCGCTTGGCTGTACTGAATATTTTGTTGCGCTTTATCGCCATATCATGCAACATCAGCCAGATTCTTTTTCGATGGATGGAAAGGCTGAGGATTTGTTCTTTCTTTCCAACGGACACATTTCTCCCGTTTACTACAGTGTACTTGCACGCAGTGGTTATTTTCCAGTTGATGAGTTGAACACGTTTAGAAAAATTGACAGTCGTTTGCAAGGACACCCCACTACACACGAAGGTTTACCAGGCGTACGCATCGCCTCAGGTTCTTTAGGACAAGGGATGTCGGTTGCGATTGGTGCTGCATTATCAAAAAAACTCAATGGTGATGAGCGTCTTGTATTCTCACTTCATGGTGATGGTGAGTTGCAAGAAGGACAAATTTGGGAAGCCGCCATGTATGCCGCAGCTAAAAAAGTAGATAACCTTATTGCAACCATCGATGCAAATGGTCGTCAAATAGATGGAAATACGGAAGATGTTCTTGACCTTGGTGATATCGGTGAAAAATTTGCCGCCTTTGGCTGGGATGTATTGAATATCAGTGCCGGAAACGACATGCAAAGCGTCATTAATGGCTTGAAAAAAGCCATCGACATGAGCGGTAGAGGAAAGCCGGTGGTTATTATTTTGAAAACAGAAATGGGCTACGGAGTTGATTACATGATGGGTACGCATGCATGGCACGGTGTAGCCCCCAACGATGAGCAACTTGCTAAAGCTTTGGAACAATTGCCGGAAACCCTTGGTGATTACTAAACACTTTCTCGCTTTTCACGTTAAGCTCACATATTATTTTTTCCATGAGCGACGAGCAGCAGCATAATCCCATTGATCCCGATAAAGTAGCCGAGAATCCTTCTACGCTGCCTTACGCCCATACCGTAGGTGGCGCAGTTATCCGTCCTGATGATTTGAAGAAAAATCGCAGCAGGGCCTTGACTTCTATGCAGCAACAAACCGATATGCAGCTTAACCAAATCAAGCAGCAAATCGAACTACTGGCTAAACAAGCTCGAGCCATTGAAGCACGCAAGGAACTCTCGGAAATGATCTACGCCGCGAAAATTGGCTTCAAACCGGAAATCAATCATACCTACCATCTCTATCGTAAAGATGACGACTCTTTTGTGCTGTCTATGATTGCCCCAAACGAATGGGGACGCTCTACACCACCGGGCGATTTTGTACATAGTATTCTCCTTTTAGCTGATCATACGTGGGAGATTGTGGAGGAGTAAGGTTATTTAGTGTCTGTCTATAAAGTCCGATAGCTTCGTTATGCTCAATTGAAAATCC
>JBHYFA010000085.1:0-11267 GCA_051859825.1 Schleiferiaceae bacterium | reverse complement strand
CAACGAAGGATTCAATGGCTAAATCTGAGCCTGAGGATGGTAGAACGCCTAGTTGGCAGTTGTATCGTCTGGAAGCTGTTAGGTTGAAATTGGGTGAGCTTTGTTGGGATGTTTGCGCACCTCCAATGGCTTGAACTTGTGGCGTGGGGGTAAATTGCCACTGAAATGGACCTGTTGTTTGGTTGCCGTTTCCAGGGTTTACTATTCTTTGCGTGATGAATTCTATTGCTCCGCCGGTGTAGTAAAAGGGAGTACTGAAGTTAAACGTTACCCACCCTACGGAATTGGGAATGTCAGAAGCACTGAGAAGCGTGTTCTCATAAACCAATTCTGCGTCTGCAATGGCTGGTAAAAATGAAACGCCAATATTTAACTCCGTTTTCGAACTGTTTTTTGCATAAATGCGAAACGTCATTGTTCTACTCGGCTCTAAAGTGTGTGTGGTGGCTTTGAAATATGCAAGACTTTGAATATTCATGCCGGGAACGATTCCGGCACCTGCCAAATCAGCCTCGGTAAGCAATTGGACGCTTTGCGAAAACTGAAAATTATCATTAGCTGATTGTTGTAATATGGGCTGGTGCCTGTTGTTGGTTGGGCTAATGTCTGTGCCCGTTCCAATGGTAACTAATAAAGGCGTAGTAATGATGCCAGAATATGAACCTGAAATGCTGCGACACGAATTTTGGGTACCACAATTTGAATTTTGTGCAATATGCAAACGATATGTTCCGGCTTGAAATACTGAAGCAGTAAGTGGAGATGATCCAAAACTAACTGGATTATCATTATCGTCTGTTAAGGTTAAATAATCGCTGCTGATTGAAGAGCTAAATTGGTAATTTCCAACAGAGGTTATGGTTAGCGTGATGTATTCAGAAGCCCAATTACAGCTTTCAAGTACAGTAGGTGTTGTGTTGTTGCTGTTGAGGGTTGCTGCGCCAAATGGTGTGGTCATTATACACTGGCCAACTATGTTTAGATTAAAAATGAAGGTGTATAGTATTCCAAAAAAACTTTTTTGAAATTGAGCTTTCGTAGAGTCATGAGTGAGAGACTTATCTTTTTGTAAATGAAAGTGCAAACTTAATGCTTATTTCCATTTCATGACATTTTTTTTGCTCAAAATGATGTAGTAAATTGTTGGTTTTTTGTTGAATTACGTTTTGATAAATTAAAATGACACCAAACAATAAATGGGGGCAATCTATATAAGTTGAAATGTCTAGGCTAGAAAGTACCAAGATAAGACTCGCAATTTTCCGCTAGCTATAGGGGGGATCGAAGAGCATAATAAAGTTATAGTAGCCCTGCCGTTTCGCATACTAATCACAGCGAAGCAGCAGCGCAATACTACGGTTTATGTCAAATTAGCCTAACGTTTATTTAAATCGTAGCGGTCGGCGTTCATGACTTTAACCCAGGCGCTTACAAAGTCTTTTACAAATTGCTCTTTGTTGTCATCCTGAGCATAGAATTCTGAGTAAGCTCGTAAAACAGAGTTTGATCCAAAAACTAAATCAATTCTTGTAGCTGTCCACTTTGTATCTCCGGTTTTTCTATCAATTATGTTATACTCATTATCAGAAACGGGTTCCCAAGAGTAATTCATATCGGTGAGATTGACAAAAAAGTCGTTGCTCAATACGCCTATTTTATTGGTGAAAACTCCATGTTTGGTATTATTATGATTTGTACCTAATACCCGCATGCCACCAACTAAAGCTGTCATTTCTATGGCTGTTAGTCCCATTAGCTGTGTTCTGTCAAGAAGCAGTTCTTCAGGCTTTACAGCGTAATCTTTTTTAAGCCAGTTTCTATATCCATCATGTAATGGTTCAAGCACTGCAAATGATTCAACATCGGTCATTTCTTGTGATGCATCGCCTCGACCTGTAGCAAAGGGAACATTAATGTTCACACCGCCCTCATGTGCAGCTTTTTCTATAGCAGCGCTTCCACCTAAAACTATTAAGTCAGCAATGCTAATCTTTTTGCTTAGGCCTTCTTGGATTTCTGTTAGTTTACTAATGACTTTTTCTAAACGTTGAGGTTCGTTTCCTTCCCAGTTTTTCTGAGGTTCTAAACGAATTCTGGCGCCATTTGCACCGCCTCTAAAATCAGATCCACGGAACGTTCTTGCGCTATCCCATGCCGTATTGATAAGTTCGGTTTTCGTTAGGCCACTGTTTAAGAGTTTCGATTTTAGGTCTTCAATCTCACTATCCGTTAATGTGTATTCAACACTTGGAATAGGGTCTTGCCAAATCAAATCTTCTTTCGGTGCGTCTGTACCTAAATATCGACTTTTCGGTCCTAAATCACGATGGGTTAATTTAAACCAAGCTCGAGCAAAAACCTCTTCAAAGTATTTTGGGTCTTTGTAAAATTTCTCAGAGATTTTTCTGTACGAAGGGTCCATTTTCATGGCCATATCAGCATCCGTCATGATTGGATTTCTTTTTTGTCCTTTCACATGAGCGTCTAGGGGCTTGTCTTCTTCCTTAATGTTTATGGGTTCCCACTGCCAAGCACCTGCGGGACTTTTTTTCAGTTCCCAATCATAATGTAAAAGTAAATGAAAATATGTGTGATTCCATCTGTCAGGTGTGGTTGTCCAAGCGCCTTCTATGCCACTGGTAACAGTATCTTCAGCATTTCCTTTGCCGTTCGGGTTTACCCAACCAAATCCTTGTGCTTCAAGGTCTGCTGCTTCTGGATTTGGACCTAAGGAAGATGCATCCCCGTTTCCGTGTGTTTTGCCAACAGTATGCCCCCCTGCTGTTAAAGCTACTGTTTCCTCATCGTTCATAGCCATACGCTTGAAAGTAGTGCGCACATCATTCGCTGTTTTTATTGGGTCAGGTTTGCCGTCAACACCTTCTGGGTTAACATATATTAATCCCATCTGCACCGCCGCAAGTGGGTTTTCTAGTGTTTCACTATCATCTTTGTTAGCGTAACGTGTTTTTCCTAACCATTCTTTTTCTGCACCCCAATAAATGTCTTTTTCTGGATGCCATATATCTTCTCTTCCTCCAGCAAATCCATAGGTTTTAAAGCCCATTGATTCGTAGGCCATATTGCCTGATAGAATAA
Source organism: Schleiferiaceae bacterium (assembly GCA_051859825.1). GTDB lineage: Bacteria > Bacteroidota > Bacteroidia > Flavobacteriales > Schleiferiaceae > CSBr16-58. The sequence continues at coordinate 8,168 of JBHYFA010000085.1, read as the reverse complement.
TCAAGTCAGCCCAGGAAATCTTATTGCCATATTTTTTCTTTATTGGCCATAAAAGTCTACGAGCCTTGTCTAAGTTTGCATTATCTGGCCAACTATTTAATGGCGCAAAACGCTGATTTCCTGTGTTTGCACCACCTCGACCATCTGCCACACGGTAGGTTCCCGCGGCATGCCAAGCCATACGAATCATTAGACCTCCATAGTGACCCCAGTCGGCTGGCCACCAGTCTTGGCTTTGAGTCATAAGATTTTTTACATCGTTTTTTAATGCTTCAAAATCAAGTTTGCCAAATTCTTCAGCGTAATTATAATTCTTTGGAAAAGGATTGGTCTTGGAGTCGTGTTGGTGTAAGATGTCAAGGTTCAGCGCGTTAGGCCATTTGTCCATAACGGAATGATGCGTTTCGGTATTTGCTCCATGATGAAAGGGGCACTTGTTTTCTCCTGTATTGGTCATGCTTGGTTATTTGAAATTAGTTGTTGATCAGCGCAAGTGTGTATGGCTAAGACCTGTTGCTAAAGTCAAATAAATTTGCTTTTATTATCGCTTTCCTTAGCCAAGCTACACAATTAAAATCCGTCAAAACTACAAAGTAGCACCGATAATCGCAAAGGTTAATTTTTGACGAAACGACAATACCTCAATTTCTACTCGAGGAATTATGGTTTTACAACCCCAAATTTTCACACCAATCTTTCCTCTCTATTATCTTTCTGCTAATACCATCCTAAAATTTCGTTTGGCATTTTGCAAACTTATTCTTTGTGTTAATTTTACCGCCATGAGCGTGAAAATTACAGATCTAGCATTTACTTACCCGGATGGCGAGGCTTTTCGTTTCCCAAATGTGGAGGTAGAGAAGGGCCAGAGCTTGCTGATTACCGGTCCTTCGGGTTCAGGAAAGTCAACCCTTCTACACATTATGGCGGGTTTCCTCTCTCCTCAAAAAGGAGATATCCGCATCGATAATCAATCGATTTACCAACTTTCGGAATCGGCACGAGATGCTTTTCGGGGTAAACACATCGGAATGATTTTTCAACAACACCATTTCGTGAAAGCCGTATCCGCCCTGGATAACGTGCTGCTGGCTTGGATATCAACCGGACTTAAACCTGATGTGCGTTTGGCTAAAGAGGTTTTGGGCGAACTCGGACTCGCCTCAAAAATCCACGAAAAACCCCAAAACATGAGTCAAGGCGAACAACAACGTCTATCTATCGCTCGAGCCATGGTGAAGAAACCCGCCGTGGTGCTTGCCGATGAACCTACCAGCAGTCTCGATGATGGCAATGCTCAAGCCGTGGGTGAACTATTAATCGATCTTACGGGAAATCACAATGTTGCCCTCGTGGTGGTTACGCATGATCAACGTTTGAAAGACATATTTCCCCAATCAGTATCTCTGGCTAACGCTAAAACCACTGCGCTATGAATTGGTTGAAAATGACTTGGGCCAACGTGGTCAGCCGTCCTCTAGGAAGTCTGCTGGCTATTTTACTTATGGCTTTCGGCGTGGGTATCGTTTCGCTGCTAGTTCAATTGAATGCCCAACTAGAAAAGCAATTTACCACTAATATCCGCTCGGTGGATATGGTAGTAGGAGCAAAGGGGAGTCCGCTGCAACTCATTCTTTCGGGGATCTATCATATTGATGCTCCCACGGGAAATATTTCTCTTGACGAACTGAACAGCCTCAAAAAGAACCCACTTGTAAAGTCTGTGATTCCTCTTTCTTTGGGAGATAATTTTCAAGGATACCGCATTGTAGGTACCACACCCGAATACGTAGAACATTATGCAGGCGAGCTACTCGAGGGTGAGATTTTTGACGCTACTCTTGAGGCTACAATTGGAGCGAATGTGGCCAGGCAAACCGGACTCAAAATCGGAGACCGTTTTGTGGGTACACACGGACTCCAAAACGACGGAGGCCACGTGCACGATGACCAAGAGTATGTGGTTGTGGGCATCCTCAAAGCGGGTGGTTCGGTGCTAGACCAACTTATACTGACGCCGCTAGAAAGCGTGTGGGCGGTGCATGATCATCATCATCATCATGACCATGACCATGACCATGACCATGACAAAGACAAAGACAAAGACAAAGACAAAGACAAAGACCATGACCATGAGCACGAGCATGTTCATGGGCCGGATTGTAATCATGACCATGACGAAGACCATGACCATGACAAAGACCATGACAAAGACCATGACAAAGACCATGACCATGACAAGGAGCATGAGCACGGTCATAAGAATGAGCACGATCATGGACACATGCACGGGCATGATCATGAGCACGAGCATGGACACAAGCATGAGCACGAGCATGATGATGACCATGTTCACGGACCGGATTGCGACCACGGACATGCTGAGGATAGAGAGGTAACGATTGGTTTGGTGAAATTCACCGGCCCGATGGCTCGTTTGCAATTGCCGCGTCATATCAATGCCAATACGGGAATGCAGGCCGCTCTTCCCGCCATTGAAATCAATCGCTTGCTGGGGCTCATGGGTATCGGGATAAACACGCTGCGTTGGTTGGCCATCATTATTATGTTATTGTCGGCCATTAGTGTTTTTGTTTCACTTTACAATTCACTGCGTGAGCGTCGGTACGAAATGGCACTTCTCCGCAGTATGGGGGCTTCGCGGGCTCGCTTGTTTCAACTTATTTGCACCGAAGGAATCATTTTAGCATTTATAGGTTTTGTTTTTGGCTGGGTATTTAGCAGATTGGCCATGTTTTTGATTTCATCTTACGCACGGGAGAGTTATCGCTACGCCCTTGAAGTATGGAATTGGAATCGGGAAGATTTTTATCTCTTAGGAGTAAGTTTATTTATTGGTCTCATTGCTGCCTTGATTCCCGCCCTTCGAGCTTATTCTACCCGCATTCACGAAGTATTAGGTGGAAAAACAGAATAGAATGTTGAAGTTTATTTACGGGTGCTTGTTATTATTTGTAGGTCTAAGTTCTGCACAAGCGCAAAAGGTTTTAAGTTGGATGGAGCTTGCCGCCACGCGGGTGCACACAACGCCCGATATGCGCTACGAGCCTAATTTTTTTCAGGGATTAAATGAGCGCAACAATACGGAGGTGACGGTTACAGGCTACATCATTCCCCTCGATGTGGAGCAAAACTCCTACGTGCTTTCCATGACGCCGTTTTCCAATTGCTTTTTTTGCGGACAAGCTGGAGTTGAGACGGTTATTGAATTAACATTTGCCGATCCCAACGTGAAATTTAAGGTGGATGATTACGTAGTTTTATCCGGATTTTTTCGGTTAAACAAAAATCCGGGGCAAGGTTTTATATACGCCTTGCGCAATGCGAAGGTGCAAAAAACGAAATAATTGTATTTGTTAAGATGCTAGAAAAAATGTCAAGTTTAAGAATGTATGCAAAAAGTGTGGCTGTGATGGCCGCTATCGTTTTTGTGGGTTTGGGTGAACTTCGCGCTCAGGAAGGGCAAGTCATTACTTGGAAAATGCTCACCGATGTGAAGTTTAGCGAAAAGTACGTGGAAAAGTACCAAGATTGGTTTTTATTCCCCACCTTTGGGGCATCCGTTCGTTCACTTGAAGGTAAGCCGGTAGCCATAAAAGGATATGTGATACCCATCGATTTGGAGGAGGGCATTTACGCGCTCTCGGCCTTTCCTTTTGCGGCTTGCTTTTTTTGTGGAGCAGCCGGTCCGGAGTCGGTAATGACCTTAATGATTTCCAAGCCTAAACGCAAATACAATACGGACGACGTGGTTACCTTTAAAGGAGTCTTGCGTTTGAACGATTCGGATGTTGAGCAGTTTAATTACATTTTAGATAAAGCAGAAGAAGTTAAATTCCACTATTAATGGGTTTTTTGTTCCCGGTAGTTTTCTGGGGATTGCTCTTGTTAGCCATTCCTATCCTCATTCACCTATTCCGTTTTCGGCGGTATAAGGTTATTCATTTCAGCAGGATTGCGTGGTTACAAAATCTGGTCAATCGGGAACAGTCTTCACGCAAACTAAAGCACTACCTAATTCTGGCTTCTCGCTTACTAGGTCTGCTTTTTCTCATCATCGCTTTTAGCCAGCCTTTTCGTTTTTCTTCCGATAATGACGATCGTTTTCAGGGGAATACCCGCATCATTTTCATCGATAACTCCCAAAGCATGATGGCCGGCGATGGTCAGAAGTCGGCCTGGACTACCGCGCAAGAATCGGCCGATATGCTCATTCGCTCCTTTCCCGAAGATGCTCGTTGGCTGATTTTATCGCATAATTTGGATCCCCGCGCCTTCGAAGAGGTGCAGTCTTCAGAGGCACTTCAACGAATTTTAGAGCTGCGCCGCACCTACGCTCATACTTCATGGCAGGAGGTTTTCAAGCAAATTGAAACCGCAAAAATGTCGTCCGAGGTAATAGAGTCCTTCATCATAAGTGATTTTCAGTATGATGAAAGTCTTGAAGAAGTGGATCAACTTTCCGGTATATCCGCCATACGCGTTGGTGGTGGAGCCTCCATCGAAACCGTATCGGTTGACTCTTTGTGGTTTAATCCTCCGGGTGCGGTGGGGCAGATTTTGGAAGTGGAGGTCAAACTCGTTAATTACGGTAAAGAAGAAGTTCGCGATATGCTGGTTGAGCTGCGTCTTAACGACAGTCTTCGTGCGGCTCAACGGGTAAGCATTGGTGCAAATGCGCAAGTCAATCTTTCTTTGTCAACCACCATTCAGCGCGCCGGCCTCCATCGCGGAAGTGTGCGCATTGATGATTTCCCTGTGGTGTACGACGATGAGTTGTTTTTTCATTTTCGGGTAGCCGAAGCTGTGCCGGTGAGTTTGATTACCGCAAATTCACCATCCTCGCGGGTGTTAAAAGCCATTCTTTCCGATGCGGCTTTTTCTACAAATGTGCAAACTGCTGGTAGCTTATCACCCGCAGATATTCGCTCTTCATCGGTGATTTTTTTACATTCATTGGATGATATTCCCGGTGGTCTGCTCGATCCTATTATGGAGTCGGGTGCCCGCTTGGTTATTGTTATGCCCCAAGCCAACGTTTTGCCAGCCGGCTATCAGCGTCTTTTTGATCGATTGCAAATTCCTACCAGTGATCTGACTTGGCAGCGCACTCCCGAGCCCGTGTTGGTTTCCGGAATTAAGTGGGACGATCCTTTGTTTCGTGGGGTTTTTGCTCGAAAAGAGGATAAGCCTGAAGTTCCCAGTATTTCGGGGTATTGGAATTTTTCAGCTTCCCAAGCGACCTTAAAATTAGCCAATGGCGTTCCCGTTTTATTCAAATCGCCCCGCAGTTCCGGACAGGAAGTGTATATATGGAGTGCTCCATTCGATGCGCCTCATAGTAATCTTCACGACCATGCGATTTTGGTTCCTTTGATTCACAATTTGGCTTTGTTTACCGCGGGGAGTCAGCGGGTTTTTCGTTGGATAGGGGAGGAGAGTGTCGCTCTCTATCGATTGCAAGAAAAAGATGTACAACTTTCGGTAGATTTTCCCCACCAAGGATTGTATTCGCCTTCGCAGCGACTCCGTGGGTTGTTTTCAGAAGTGTATTGGGACGATAAGCCAAGTGTTCCTGGAGTTTATTCTTTAATGCAAAATTCCAAGATCATCGGTTTTGAAGCTTTCAATGCCTCGCGATCCCAGAGTTCAAATCCGCTGATGGATGATGATCAATTAGCCAGTATTTTTGGAGAAAACGCCACTAATGTTGGTTTGCAGAGCGAGCGGATATCCGCGATTCACGCTTCCAGCGACAAGCATATTTGGTGGTGGTGGTTGCTCGCTGCTTTAGGCGCATTTCTATTAGAAGTTATTTGGATACGTTTTTTACCTTAGCGCCCGTAAAATGCCGGTTTTTTTAGTGCCCAATAACATCATCCATTTTCTATGAAGCTCTTATTAAAAAAAGTTCGGGTAGTAGATCCAGCTTCCCCATATAATTTTCAGGTAGTTGATATTCGTTTTGAAAACGGAAAACTCGTTTCAATTGGGAGTTTGGATGCCGAGGAAAATGAGGAGGTTGTAGAGAAGCAGGGCTTACATATTTCTCCAGGATGGATTGACATGCACGTTGACTTTTCTGATCCAGGTTTTGAAGATCGAGAGACTTTAGAAACGGGTATTGCGGCAGCCATGCGAGGTGGATTTACGGGTGCAGTGGTGATGCCGGGCACCAATCCTGTGGTTGACGGAAAGAGTGGGGTAGAGTATTTATTTCGTGCGGTTCGCGATTTTGATTTTCAGCTTTTGCCTGCTGGAGCTATTACCAGGTCGATGGCAGGTAAGGAGATGGCCGAGATGTTTGATATGTATCAGTCGGGCGCGGTATGTTTTACCGACGATATGGCTTTGAGCTCCAATAGTGAAATGCTCAAGCTTGCTTTACAGTATTGCAGCAATTTTGGGGCGCCAATAATGACGTATCCTCAGGATGCATCCTTTATTCAGGGTGCTCAAATGCACGAAGGAGAAATAAGCACTTTGTTAGGTATGCGTGGCGTTCCTGCCTTTTCCGAAGCGATGGAAATGGAAAAGCAATTGCATATTTTACGCTATGCTGGGGGGCATCTGCACTTTATGGGTGTCAGTACTTTGGAGGGAGTAGAGGTTTTACGCAGAGCGAAAGAAGAAGGTTTGTCGGTTACCGCCGATACGCACGTGTGCAACCTTTTTAGTACTGATAAAGATTTGTATCGCTACGACACTAATTATAAGGTGTTTCCTCCGCTGCGCAGTGAAGAACATCAAAAGGCATTGATTAATGCGGTGAAGACCGGAGTTATTGACGCCGTGAGCAGTAATCATCGTGCTTGTACGATTGAAGAAAAAGACTGTGAATTTGCCATAGCGCGCTTCGGGATGATTGGTTTAGAGAGTTGCTTTGGGATTTTGGGGAGCTTAGATATTCCTTTGGAGGATATTGTGAGAAGTTTGGCCATCATGCCTCGCATAATTTTAGATATTGATCCGGTGGTAATTCAGGAGGGGGTAGAGGCAGATTTCACTTTGTTTGTTCCCGACGAGCAATGGCAGTTTACGAAGAATGATATTCAATCTCGTTCTGCCAATACACCGTATCTGGGAAGTAGTTTAAAGGGAAGAGTTTTGGGAGTGTTAATTGGCGACTTGGCATTAGTGTCTTCATAGTCTAGTCGCTTGATTTTTCACTAATCGCTTCTCGGAATCTAGCTTTCAGAATCTCGGCTAGAAGTCGTTTTTTAAATTGACATATTATATAGGTATAAAATCATTTCCGCCGAAGCTTCATTTTTGGTTGGCTTTCGTGTTGGAAAACGCAAAATTTTTTGAATCATGAAGAAGAACATTGTTGTTACGGGAGGTAGTCGTGGTATTGGTTTATCAACGGCGAAGATATTTAAGTCGGCAGGCCATAGTGTTTGGGTTTTGAGTAGAAGCAATCCAGAAGTTGAGGGTATTAATTGGCTTTCGTGCGACTTAAGCGATTACGATTCTGTTCAGTTGGCTGTTTCCAGGTTGCGGGAGGCGGTGAGTTCGGTTGATATTTTGATCAACAACAGCGGATATTTGGTTAATGCACCCTTTGAGAAGATCAGTAAAGATGAGTTGGAGCATTCATATAAGGTAAATGTATTTGGTCCATTTTGGTTAATTCAGGCTATGTTGCCCTTACTTCGAGGTGCTCATGTGGTAGGTATAAGTAGTATTGGAGGTATTTCTGGAACTGCGAAGTTCCCAGGTTTGTCGGCTTACAGCAGTAGTAAGGGTGCTTTAATTCCTTTGCACGAGCTTTTGCAGGAGGAATTAGGTGCGAAGTACGATCTTAGTTTTAATATTTTGGCCTTAGGAGCAGTTCAAACGGAGATGTTATCGACGGCTTTTCCCGGTTACCAGGCTCCATTATCTTCGGATGAGATGGGCGAATACGTGTGTTGGTTTGCTGAGAACGGCCATAAGTATTTCAAGGGCAAAGTTTTACCTGTTAGTGTTTCCACGCCATAAAAAAATCGAATTTTTTGCATTTGGGTATTGTGGGAGTGAAAAGGGTACCTGTATCTTTGCACTCCCTTTTGAGACAAACGTGTTGTTCAAAAAGTAGGTTGAAAAAAAGCAAAAAAACATTTGGTTGGTAAGTATTTTATTTTATACTTTTGCAGCCGCTTTTG
>JBHYFA010000084.1:0-11436 GCA_051859825.1 Schleiferiaceae bacterium | reverse complement strand
TCCATACCACGGATATCAACAACTCATGGGATGGCACATTCAACGGAGAATTGGTTCCAATGGCGTCTTATGTGTACATTATAACTTACACGGGGTATGATAGCAACCGCTCCTATGAGGAGAGGGGGACGGTGAATGTGATACGATAAAAAAAGCCCGAAGGATTGTTCCAACGGGCTTTTCAATAATTAAGAGACAGGTCGTTACTCCACGTCCATATCCATTTCTTCTGCTTCCATCAACATGTTTTGAACTTTTTCCAGAAGCTCTTCGTCAGTGTTTACCAGCATCATGATTTCTTCGTAGCGCTCCATAGAAAAGCCCATTTCTTGCAAGGCTTCTTCCATTTCGTTCTGAATATCTTCTTGAATACCGTTAAGTGCATTTTCAGCATTAGCGTAAAGTTCTTCTTCCGCTGGAGTGATTTCTAAACTATCATCCCCCATTTGCTGGGCATTCATAATTTCAGAAAAACGTTGTGGAGTCATGCCGGCCTCTTCAACTGCGGCAATCATTTTTTGTTGCGCCATCATTCCCATTGGCTGGAGAATTTGCACGGCTTCAACAAATTTTTTCAATTCTTCATCGGTAGGATCACCGGTTTCGCTTACTTCAACTTCGGCAGATTCTTTACCTTCTTGTTGAGAACATCCAAACGAAAATAAAACCATGCTGCTCAACAACACGGAAAAGAGAGATTTAAAAGACATAAACTAAATTTCTAATTGATTAAGGGTACAAAGGTATTGGATTTCACAGCCAATGAAAAATATTATTACGCTTTCGGAATGAATTTAATATTTTTTTGGCAGAAAATGGAGGGTGGTTTTTTTCAATTATCACTTTTCAAACGTGCGATTGCCAAGTTTTACAAGCTGTTCCAAAATACAATCAAAGGTTTTTTGTGAGGCGCCTTTATGCTTTTTGAAAAAAACTTCGGCATTCTTCTTTGCAGCGATTCTATTTGATTCATCCAGGTGTTCTTTAATGAATACACGTAAATCATTTTCATTTTCTACGCAATAGCCAAAGCCTAGTGAAATCATTTCTCCGGGTTCAGTGAACTTTTCGTGACGCGGCCCAAAACAAACTGCCATTCCGTAGGCTGCCGGCTCAAGGGTATTGTGAACACTTTTTCCAAAGCCACCACCTATAAAGGCAAAATCTCCGTAGCGATATAAGCCGGAAAGTTTACCGATGGTATTAACAATTAATATGCTTTTTTCCTTGGGAGCAAGTCCGTTACTCCAACGGTGTGTTTGATTTTCAAACCGCTTTTCTATTTTGTTCAGGTGGTTTTCGGAAACATCGTGCGGAGCGAGGATGATTTTAATATTTGGGAACTCAGGTTTGATCAATTCCAACATTTCTTCTTCCGCAGGCCAACTGCTTCCTACTACCATTACGATACTGTCCTTTGAAAAGTCCTCAATAATCTCGTCGTGAAAAGGTTCTAATGATCTTTGGTGTACCCTATCAATACGCGTATCTCCACCCACACTGACATTGCTTATGCCGTGTTTTTTTAGTAAATCTGCACTTTCACGGTTGTGGCAAATCCAATGACTAAGCGTCTTTTCGAGTAAACGCAAATATCCTCGACCAAAACTTCGAAAGAAAAATTGATTTTCCCTGAGAAGTACGGAAGTGAAAAACACAGGGATATTGTTCTTTTTGGCTTCAAGCAAATAGATTAGCCAGAAATCGTATTTGAAAAAAATACCAGCTTCGGGTTGCCAATGTTTAAACCACTTTTTTACGGTCGACTTTTTTTCTTTCGGAAGAAACATCACCGTATCAGCGGGGGTGTTTTCGTGAGAAATAGCAAACCCGGAGGGAGAAAAGAAAGTTAGTAGTATATGGTGCTGAGGAAAGTGTTTTCGCCACATTTCCATGATGGGACGCCCTTGTTCAAACTCTCCTAAAGAACTCGCGTGAAACCAAATTACGCTTTGGTTGGCAGGCTTTTTAGGCCAGACTTTCTTGCGACCATCTTGCCAGTCTTTGGCTTTTTTTGACCACAACGAAGCGATGGAAATCCCTGAATGGTATAGGAATATGCCGATTTTATAAAAGGTTATCCAGCCCATTCATTACGGCATTAGTTGAAAAAGAAAGTTTGGGCGTTTTTGTCGTAAATAGGTAGAAACCATGAAAGGCGAATCCCGTAGGTGAGGTTTCGGAAAACATCAGTATCTGCTAATCCAGTATCCCAATTGAAGCCTCTAACACTGCTCGACTCACCGTACATAATCTCCGCGGAAATCATGAAGTTAACGGTTTTTCCCACGTGTGAATGAATATAGCCAATATTCAAACGACTCATCCATCCCATATTCATTCGATCGTAGCCTCTTTGGTATTCTCCTTCTATTTGGTAAATGATGCTATTTCGATTGATGGATTCCAGTCGGATGCGGTGCTGAAGGTATCCACCTCCCACCGTAACAAACATTCCACTATTCGCATTATGTCCAAGACCATTGAATATTTTCCCAATATCAAAGCCAATGAGCCAACCACGTTGATAGGTCATTACATCACTAAAATTCCCAAAGTGATCTAGTACATCTCCGCTTTCACTTCCCAATGCTTGTAATATTCCAAAGCGTTGGGTGGTTCCTGGTCCAAACCAAAAATCGCCGTTGGGACCCCATATCCAGTTTTGGGAAGTCTTATAAAATGTACCAGCGCCAATGGAATAACTCTCACTAAACCTGTCTCCAAGATCTAAGTCGGGAAAGAAAACACCACTGCGAATGGTGATTAGCCATCCGGGTACAATGCTATCGCGAACATTCACTTGAGCAGTTAAACTTTGTGTCGCAAAAAGCCCAAAAACAATTAATAGTAAAAACCTCTTCATGCGACAAAAATACACCTCAGTATTCATTTGAAAGATGCCTAATATGTGCTACTTTTGCCCGAGATAATTTTTATTATGCAAAATATTCAAATGGTTGATCTGCTTGGGCAGTATAGCCATATTAAGTCAGAAATTGACCAAGCTGTTTTAGATGTTGTTCAATCTTCTCAATACATCAATGGACCTCAAGTTCAGTCATTTTCGGCAAACTTATCGAAATACTTAGGTGGATGTTCGGTTATTCCTTGTGCCAATGGAACCGACGCCTTGCAAATTGCATTAATGGCACTTGGATTGAAGCCTGGAGATGAAGTGATAACCGCTACCTTTACCTATGTTGCTACTGCTGAGGTGATTGCTTTACTTCAGTTGTCACCTGTTTTGGTGGATGTTGATCCAAAGAGCTTTCAGATTGATGTAAAAGCCATCGAAAAAGCCATTACACCAAAAACGAAGGCAATCATTCCGGTGCATTTATTTGGTCAGTGCGCCGATATGGAGCCGATTATGGAAATTGCCAATAAACACAATCTTTTTGTTGTGGAGGATACCGCTCAAGCCATCGGTGCTGAATACACTTTTTCCGATGGGCGTGTTGCTAAAGCCGGTACCATTGGAGATATCGGTTGCACATCATTTTTTCCTTCTAAAAATTTAGGCTGCTACGGCGATGGAGGAGCAATTTTCACCAATGATTCTGAGTTGGCTACAGTTATTCGCCAAGTGGCAAATCACGGTCAGAGTGTTCAATATTATCACGATATCGTAGGAGTTAATTCTCGTTTAGACAGTATTCAAGCGGCGATATTAAATATCAAGCTTCCACATTTAGATTCGTATAATGACGCTCGAAGAAAGGCAGCCGATATGTATGATGAAGCTTTTGCAAATCACCCGTTAATAGAAACACCATTTCGTTCAGCTAATTCTACTCACGTTTTTCATCAATACACTTTGATTTTGGATGAAAGTGTTGATAGAGATTCCTTGCGAGCTAAGTTTATGGAGGAAGGTATCCCCGCCATGATTTACTATCCCGTACCTCTTCACAAGCAAAAGGCGTACGCTGAAGATAAGTCGTTCCCTGTAGCGGAAGATTTAGTGAAAAGGGTGATTTCCTTGCCTATGCATACCGAATTGAACCAAGAAATCATTAACCATATCTGCCAAACTTTTCTGAGGCTGATTAATCAATAGATATAATATGAGCGACAAAAAACGAGTTTTGATTACCGGTGCAGCCGGATTTTTAGGTTCCCATCTCTGTGATTATTTTATCGAAAGAGACTATCACGTAATTGGGATGGATAACCTTATTACCGGAGACTTAGACAATATCGAGCACTTATTTAAAAGAGAAGATTTTGAATTCTATCACCACGATGTAAGTAAATATGTGCACGTTCCGGGAAAAATCGATTATATTCTTCATTTTGCCTCTCCCGCTAGTCCTATTGATTATTTGAAAATTCCCATTCAAACTTTGAAAGTAGGCTCGCTTGGTACACATAATCTTCTAGGACTTGCAAAAGAAAAAGATGCTAGGATATTGGTTGCTAGTACCTCGGAGGTGTATGGTGATCCTTTGGTGCATCCGCAAACGGAAACCTATTGGGGGAACGTTAACCCCGTTGGGCCTCGCGGTGTTTATGATGAAGCCAAGCGTTTTCAGGAAGCAATCACCATGGCCTACCATACTTATCATGGTGTAGAAACCCGAATTGTCCGTATTTTTAATACCTATGGACCGAGAATGCGTCTTAACGACGGTAGAGTTTTGCCAGCGTTTATCGGACAGGCTCTGCGTGGTGAAGACCTAACGATTTTTGGGGATGGTTCACAAACGCGTTCGTTCTGCTATGTTTCAGATTTGATAGAAGGTATTTACCGACTGCTCCTTAGCGATTGTCCAGATCCGGTGAATATTGGTAATCCCGACGAAATTACGATTCTCGATTTTGCAAGTGAGATAGTAAAGCTTACCGGAACCTCACAGAAAGTTGTGCATAAACCACTGCCTAAAGACGACCCAACCCAGCGTCAGCCAAACATTGATAAAGCTCGTAAGCTTCTCGGTTGGGAGCCTAAGGTTTCCCGTGCTGAAGGCTTAGCAATCACTTACGAATACTTCAAAACGCTACCTAAGGAGAAGTTGTATCGTAAGGAACACAATACTTTTGAAGGATATATTCAGAAAAAATAATTCAAACATAACTCAATGAAAAATTTTCCAACTCGTGCCAGCATTTTAATTACCGGAGGAGCAGGCTTTATTGGCTCTCATGTAGTTAGACTTTTTGTTAATAAGTATCCTGATTACACCATTATCAACCTGGATGCATTGACTTATGCCGGAAACCTTGAAAATCTTCGGGATATAGAGTCAAAGCCAAATTATCATTTTGTCAAGGCTGATATTTGCAATGTCGATGAGATTGAGGCGGTTTTTAGTCAGTACAAACCGGATGCGGTTGTTCACCTCGCTGCGGAATCACACGTGGATCGCTCCATTGAAGACCCGCTGTCTTTTGTTAATACGAATGTTTTGGGAACGCTAAACCTGCTTAATGCGTGTAGAACCCACTGGAGAGACAACTTTGATGGCAAGCGCTTCTACCATATTTCTACTGATGAAGTTTACGGAACTTTGGGTGAAACGGGCTTTTTTACGGAAGAAACTTCTTATGACCCGAATTCTCCCTACAGTGCGTCAAAAGCAGCTTCTGATCATTTCGTTCGCGCCTACCACGAAACCTATAACTTACCAGTAGTAATTACCAATTGCTCCAATAACTACGGTCCGAATCAGTTTCCAGAAAAGCTCATTCCGTTGTTTATCAATAACATCATTGAGCGTAAGCCACTTCCGGTTTACGGTGACGGAAATTATACTCGCGACTGGCTTTTTGTAGTGGATCATGCAGTGGCCATCGATGTGGTTTTTCACCAAGGAAGTGATGGAGAAACCTACAACATTGGAGGCTGGAATGAGTGGAAAAATATTGACCTCGTCAAGCTTCTTTGCGGATTGATGGATAAAAAACTCAATCGTTCAGCGGGCGATTCGGAAAGTTTAATCACTTACGTAAAAGACCGTCCGGGTCACGATAAGCGCTACGCCATTGACGCTTCAAAGATTGAACGCGAGCTGGGATGGAAACCATCCGTTACTTTTGAAGAGGGTCTTGCTCAAACAATTGACTGGTATCTCGAAAATAAGGCTTGGCTGGAAAATGTTACCTCGGGTAATTACAGAGACTATTACCAGTCGATGTACGCCAACAGATAATAAAAGTGAGGTGTGCTCATACACACCTCACCATATTACTTACTTTTCTGAATCGATACTTTATAAAAGCTGTACAGAATGTATTCTGTGGATGGGAATTGCCATGCTTTTTTTCAATATCACCATCTTTTCAGTAATGGCCCATATCGTTGTTACAACTTTTTTTGGTCCATCGATGTCTGAAAAAACGATGCTTACTTTATGTTTGCTCAAGTTCCCTAGTGTAGTAGCTCTTTGGAGTTCCTTTTGTAACGCTAGCTTTTCTTCTACCGAACTTGATATTTGTTCTGTGGGAAATTTTAGGTTTGGAATGGTTTCTTTTTCAATTACTTGAATGCTTTTTGTTTCATTATTGTTCATAGCTTTCTGTTTTTAATGGTTGATAATTTTCACCGGTTAATAAGCGAGTTTTTGTGATTTTTACTCAGCCAATTATTCTTTAAAGGCTTGTAAAAAATCTAGTGTTAATTTTACGGTCTAAATTACTATTTTTTTTGATACGCCCAACATCTGAAAAAATAAACATTTCTAAAAATCATTTTTGAACGTCAATTTCGTGAAGCAGGCCAAAAACATTATCGTAGTTGCCGGACCTACCGCAAGTGGGAAAACTGGTTTGGCCATTGACTTCGCACGAGCATACGGAGCAGAAATACTTTCCTTTGATTCTCGCCAGTTTTTTAAAGAAATACCCATTGGGACTGCTGCGCCTACCACTGCGGAAAAGGCAATAGTACCGCATCATTTTATTGGCAACAAAAGCGTGGCGGAGAAATTTAGTGCCGGTATGTTTGCCGACGAAGCCCATGCATGGATGAACAAGTATTTTGCTAGCAATGATGTTCTTGTAGCGGTAGGAGGGAGCGGACTTTACCTTTCTGCATTGCTCCATGGCTTCGATGATATTCCAGAAATCCCTTCTGATGTGCGAGAGGAAATTCAAGCGGAGTTTGAAGAAAAAGGTCTTACTTGGCTACAAGACGAAGTACGAAATAATGATCCTCAGTGGTGGGCAAACAACGATACATATAATCACCGTCGGCTGGTACGTGCCTACGAAGTCTTTCGTCATACCGGCAAACCTCTATCCGACTTTCAATCGTCTAAGCGAAAAGTGAGTCCGTTTCGGGTTTTTACCTACGGGATACTTTGGGAACCGCGACAAGTACTCTACGACCGTATCAACTCAAGGGTAGATGTAATGATGGAGCAAGGACTGGTAGAAGAGGTGAAAAGCGTTTTGCAATATCGTCAGCATCAGGCTTTGCAGACGGTCGGTTATCGCGAGATTTTTTCCTATTTAGATGGTGACGTTTCTTTAGATGAAGCTGTTGAACTAATCAAGCAAAACACCCGCCGATACGCCAAACGACAATATACATGGTTTCGTAATCAGGAAAAAAATATGCACTGGATAGCACCGGAAAACGGCAAGGTTAGTCTTCCGAAACCTCAATTTTTGCCGAAATTTTAATGGGAATGGCTAGTTCACCACCTTCTGCCTGACCATAGGTGACACCTTCAAATGTTTGATCAATTGAGGCATTGGTAACCCAACCGCTTCGAATATCTACCCGGTAGAGTCCACGCATTTCACCACTAACATCGTAGCGCAAAGGTGTGCCGGAAATGTTTACGTAACGGTTTTTATCGGCAGGACTGACTTCTGATATGGTGCGAATAAGTACGTAGTCAGACTCAATTTTTTCCAGCGTGCATCGACTTACAGCCTTAGCATACACATTATTGCGAAGGTTGTGTTCTACCGTCCAATTGTCGCCTTCCCGAATGGGTTCTTCTGGTAAAATGGCGGTGAGGAGTTCGATTTGACTCTGTAAAGCTTCCGGGCCATAGCTGAGGAGCAATGCCGATTTAATGGCGTCTCCTTCTTCTTCATTGAACTCAACTACTTTGAACGCCTCTGAAATAACCGTGTTGATTCCTGCTATACGGGCAATGGAACCATTTGCTCGAAACTGAACGTTGAAGGGTGTTTTGGTCATTCTGCTCATCATGTACTCCGTGATGTCTTCGTAAGGCTCCCTCCCGGATTCATAGGAAATCTCACCAAATTTCGACTGCACAAAGAGTCCCAGTTTCTCAAAACGCGTTTCCATCACCGAGCTGCGATTTTCTCCACCGCTCATCGGTAAAAAACTCAAGTATAACTTTTGCTCGGAAGTAATAACAATATCCTCGTTGTTGATTCTTTGCTGACTGGTACTCAAAATAGTGGTATTGAGATTCCGAGATTGTCCGGCTTTTGGCTGCACTATTAATTCCACGGTTTCGCTTTGGCAGGCAGAAAGAACGAAGATGATAAGTAGGGGGATAGTAATTCGCATTAGTGATATTTTTAGCATTTACCTAAGACACAAAAGTATATCAAAGCTGGCGGAAAGCTATGGAGATATTGGCTATTCATTGTACATTTGGGAAAAATTTAATCCATGACAAACAATCGGTTTATTGCCCTGGAAGGTATCGACGGCAGTGGTAAAACCACTCAAATTCAGCTTTTAGAGAAATATCTTCGTGAAGCGGGACATAAAGTGTACGTTACAGCCGAACCAACTCGAGACCCTCTCGGGCGTTTGAGTCGCGATATAGTAGCCGGGAAAATGGAAGCCGATCACCGTGTGATAGCCGCGCTTTTTGCCGCCGATCGCCTGCAACATTTGCTCAATGAACGAGATGGTATCATCAAAAAGATGAAAGAAGGCTACACCATATTAACCGATCGATACTATCTTTCAAGTTACGCCTACCACGGTGTACACACCGATATGGACTGGGTAATTGAAACCAATCGTCTTAGCCGCGAACTCCTTGCTCCAGACGCACATATCTATATCGATATGGATCCCAAAGTAAGCATGGAACGCATTAATTCAACCCGGCCATCGGTGGAGCTTTACGAAACGGAAGACAACCTTCGCGCGGTATACAACGCCTACGAAATTGCCATTGCGCGAATAGAACCTGAGGAGAAAGTGCTCAGAATCAATGGTAATGAAAGTGTAAATAGCGTACATAAAGCAATCATTAAAGCGGTAGAAAGTCTGTAATTCTACCTAATTTATACGGGAGTCATTGAGCTCCCTTTTTTCTCATTTTGAAACATATAACACTATGGCAAATTTTATTCAAACCACCATCGAGCAAGGCGTGATGACCATTTTGCTCGATCGTCCAGAAAAATTCAATAGCTTCATCAAGCAAATGGCTTTTGAGCTGCAAGACGCGCTCGATGAAGCCGCAAATAACGATGCCGTTAGAGCAGTGTTGATGACTGCAAAAGGCAAAGCTTTCTGTGCAGGACAGGATTTGAAGGAGGCCACTGAGCCGGGCGGGCCAGAGCTTTCCAGCATTGTGAGTCAGCATTATAACCCCATCATTCACAAGATGCGCAATCTACCCAAGCCTTTGGTTGTGGCGGTGAATGGAGTGGCAGCTGGCGCCGGTGCTAATATTGCCCTCGCCGGCGATATCGTAGTGGCTACACGTTCAGCGACCTTTATTCAGGCTTTTATCAAAATTGGACTCATCCCCGACAGTGGAGGTACTTTTATGCTCCCTCGGCTAGTAGGCATGGCGCGCGCTACCGCCCTGATGATGACTGCCGATCCGGTTACCGCCGATGAGGCTGTGAATATGGGGATGATTTACAAGGCTTTCGATGATGATGTGTTTGAAAATGAAGCCTTGAAACTGGCTCAAAATCTCGCCTCTCTACCCACAAAAGGTTTGATGCTTACGAAGAAAGCACTCAACAAGTCGCTTTCAAATGACCTCGATTCTCAATTGCAATGCGAAGATGATTTGCAAACGCAAGCCGGAAATACGGAAGATTTCAAGGAGGGAGTAGCCGCATTTTTAGAAAAACGTAAACCAGAATTCACCGGAAAATAATCATTATGATCAAAGTAGGAGTAGTAGGTGCTGGCGCTATGGGGAGCGGAATTGCCCAAGTTGCCGCCCAAAGTGGACACGAAGTTGTGCTTTTTGACCAAAGCGTAGAGGTTCTTCAACAAAGTAGAGCCAGTCTGATAAAGATTTTAAATAGATTGGTTGAGAAGGAAAAAATAAATGAAGTAGAATCTTTGCAAATTCAGGCTCGCGTGCATTATGCCGAAGATTTACGTGAGATGGCGGGCTGTGAACTGGTTATTGAGGCTATTGTTGAAAATTTGGATATCAAGAAGACTGTTTTTCAGCGCTTGGAAGAAATCATTCCCGAAGATGCGCTGCTAAGCTCTAATACCTCGAGTTTGTCTATTGCTTCTTTGGCTTCGGGACTAAAAAATCCCGGACGAGTTTTGGGTATTCACTTTTTCAATCCTGCACCATTGATGCCGTTGGTAGAAATTATTCCCGCCATTTCTTCGGATATGAATTTGGTGAAAAAAGCGCGGGAAATCATCGACTCTTGGGGTAAAACCACCGTGATTGCCAAAGATACTCCCGGCTTTATCGTTAACCGCATTGCTCGTCCGTTTTACGCTGAAGCAGTAAAAATGCTCGACGAAGGCGTGGCCGATGAAGTCACCATAGACTGGGCGATGAAATCCCTTGGTGGTTTCCGCATGGGGCCTTTTGAATTGATGGATTTGATTGGGCACGATGTTAACTACGTTGTGGCCGAAACAGTATGGACGCAGATGTACTTCGACCCGCGCTACCGTCCTTCACTCACTCAAAAACGCATGATGGAGGCCGGACTCCTCGGACGTAAAAGTGGACGAGGCTTTTATTCCTACGCTTCTGATGCCGAACGCCCAAAGCCCAACGAAGATGCGGTTCTCGGTGAGTATATCCTACACCGTATTTTGGCCATGCTCATCAATGAAGCTGCCGATGCAGTGTTCCTCGGCGTTGCCAATGCCCGTGATGTAGAGTTGGCTATGACTAAAGGTGTGAATTATCCTAAAGGTTTGTTAGGCTGGGGTGATGAAATTGGAGCCGCAAAAGTGCTTGATATTCTCGATTCTCTGCAAAAGCGTTTTGGCGATGATCGGTATAGGGCTAGTGCTAGGTTGAGGGATTGCGCCCAGTCAGGTTTACCATTATTGACTGTATAGAAAGTCCGATAGCTGCGTTATGCTTAGAAAAAATACTTTTATCTTCGCAATCTAGTTTTTGCTTCATGAAAAAAGTATTATTCTTCATTTGCTTACTTTCTTTTGCGGTTTTCCTTTCTTGTTCCAAGGACGATCAAGTTCTGGATTCAGATGAGTATGCGTTGGTGTATTTTCGAAGAGGAATTAGTGTGAATTTTATT
>JBHYFA010000083.1:0-11609 GCA_051859825.1 Schleiferiaceae bacterium | reverse complement strand
ATTCAGAACGGACCGGAAGAAGTAGTGCGTCAAAGCATATTATACTACTTGATAAACGACTTGGGTTTTTCTGCCAATGATATCAAGTTGGAGATTGTACTTCCCAAAATAGGTCGGCCGGATATTGTGGTTTACATCGCCAATGATCCTGTGATTGTGGTGGAGTGTAAGGCTCCTACTGTATTACTCACGGATTGTGTTTTTGACACCCAGGCCATCAACTACGCCCAGGAGCTGAGAGCAAAATTGGTGTGGGTATGCAATGGAGCGGAGTCGCGATTTTATGCATCAAAGGATGGTGGTTTGAATTTTAACGAAATTGAAAACATCCCTGATTTACATGAGATTACGCCAGATTTGTATAAGTATAAGCCTTTAGATAAACTCATAGAGCCGGTGGCTTTTGAGGCGCTTTATGACGAAAAAACGCGTTTTGATTATAACCGAAGTCGCATGGGGTATATTCCAACTTTTTGGCTTTACGGAGATTTGAATACGCATGTGGCAGCGGGAATCATACGTTTGGGAGAGTTTATCTTCGGGCAGAAGTCTTTTCCCAAGGGAAGCACTTTTGGTCAATACGAGATTTTAGATGACTTAGGTGTGCGCACCAAAAAAATGGCCAATCCGGGACAGCACATGAATAATCTGTACCGCAGCATTGAGATTATGAACACCCAAACCCGTGAAAGCTTTGTTTTTGCCTTTGGCTTTATGGCTTATCCTGAGCAGCATTTGACCTTTAACTTTCCGCAGGATGATGTTCGCAAAGCGGTCGCAGAGATTAAATTGACCAATAAGGAAGTTCTTGTCAATAAAACAGAAGTTCAATTAATTCATCGTCGGAGTATCAACGTTCAAAGCTATAAGCCACCCGTTGGTTTTTTCGAATATCTAGCTGAATGTTCGGTTGAGTTTTCAAATCTTACAAAACCCTCTCGTCCCGTTGTGGGCTCGTTCGATTTACGTGAATTTCCCGGTTTGCAGAGCGAATCTTGGCGTAGGTTTATGAAGCATTTTTTCGAATATGCTTTGTTGGTTAGGGAATACAGAAAGTACGCCTCTGCCTATCCGCGGACTAAGAAGAAAGTTGAAAGCGATGCTTCTTGGCGTAAGCAAGTACAAGTTCTCATGAAGTCTAAGAAGTACCTCGAAGCATTGGCCTTGCTTGACAGGGAGTTGCTGAATGAAGTGTCGGTTAGTGAGCGAAAATCTCTGGTTATCAAAAAAATCCGTGTAGCTGAAAAAGCTTGTGCGACAGATTTGAGTCAGAAGGATATGTCAAACATGCAAGCCTTTCTATTACAAACCATGCTCACTCGCTACGAACTCGACCCCACCAGTGTAGAAGCTTGTTTGGAATTAGCCAAACATTACTTAGACGTTGTTGATGATCTTGATCAAGCTTTATTTTACATCAAAGAGGCTGAAAAGCACAGTAATGAAGATTTTGAGGTTTTGCGGGTGCGCGCCTTAATTGAGTATGGTCTTGAAAATTATCAGGATGCAGCAAATATGTTTATGCAGCTAACTGACAGATTTGAGAATGAAGTTGACTATCAGTATAACGTCTTGCTAAGTTATTTTAAGGCCGATGATTTTCAACGCGTGCTTGAGGCTTGGGAAAAGTTTGGTTTTACGGATGAAATCGTCAATGTGTTAAAAGATTGTCAGTATAGCGAAACCAAGCGTTGTGCGGCTTTTCTTGAGTTGGCCTTGCCAAAACACCCCACTAACCAAGATTTTGTTGATATTCAGGCTCTATGTTATTATGCCTTCCGTCAATTTGATAAGACGCTCAATGGGTTCTTGCGGTTAGCTTCACTATCTGAATCTCCTTTGGTTAATTGGCAAATTGCCTCCGCCTTGGTCATGCTTGATCGTTGGGAAGAGGCTAGGGATTACATGGAATTGATTCCTCAAGAAGATTTAGAAGCAGAGCCAATCTCCATGCTCTTTTACGCCTCCGTACTCCATAGATTTGGAGAGGTTAAGAAGGCTGCGGAGATTGTACGCACGTTGAAATCTCGAAAGATAGAGGATATCTTTGTTTTGTATATCTTGGCGTTGTTAGGTGATGAACAAGCGAAGGCTCAGGAAATCAAGGATGATATTTTGGCTAATGAAGGCGAACTTTATTTTGAGTCAGAAACGGAGTATATTTTACGGGGGTTTGGTCTAAGGGACTAGCCTCGTCCTATTTATGCAACAACCTGTTGCACAAATCCCATTCGCTAAGTTTAACTCCATATCCTCACCACTTCCTTTACCACCTCAACATCCGCCGCCGCCCAATCCAACCCCTCCAATTCCTCCTTTTGCAAAAACCGATACGCCTTGTGTTCGCGTAGGGTGAGGGTGCCGCTGAGATAGCGGGCGGTGTAGGGAATGAGTTGGATGCTGATGTGGGGATAGTGGTGTTCGACCGGAGTGAGGCGCTGGTTGAGGACGATGTCGATGTTGAGTTCCTCGCGGATTTCGCGGCGCAGACAATCGGCCTCGGTTTCGCCGGGTTCCAACTTGCCGCCGGGAAATTCCCAGGTGAGCGGCAAAGACATGCGCTCGCTGCGTTGTACGGCCAAGATGCCGCTGGGGAAGGTGATGATGGCGCAGAGGACGGTGGTCATGGGGATGTTTTTTGCCGCGAAGGTACATAGGTTTGCTGTGTCGATGAGACTGTATTGGCTCATGTTTTTTTTACCACATAGAACCACATAGTTTATTGGTTATTGAGGACATATAGGTTTTGAACCATATTGCTTATACTGCTTTTTTATTACCACATAGGCACATAGGCACATAGGTCACATAGTTTATTGGTTATTGAGGACATATAGAGCACAAAGACAAATAGCATTAAGGTTAAAGGCGAAATATTGTAACGTTGAAAAGAGTGCGCACATGAAAGTGACACTCTGAAACGCATCATCGCAGTTTTTAAAAATTATCAAAACTTGCAAAAATTACAAGTTTTGATAATTTTTACACACACATGAATAAAAGCATTTTATAAAAGGTGTTTGTTTGCATTTTTGATTATAAAACTGTCATCTCCCCACCACCTCCCTCACCACCCCAACATCCGCCGCCGCCCAATCCAACCCTTCCAATTCCTCCTTCTGCAAAAACCGATACGCCTTGTGTTTGTGTAGGGTGAGGGTGCCGCTGAGGTAGCGGGCGATGTAGGGAATTTCAAGGTGAGCGGCAAGGACATACGCTCGGTGAAGTAATCGATAACCACGTCGGAGTCCAAAAACAGCTTATAAATCATACTTCTTGGAAAGTTCTTCGGTTAGAATTTGCTTGTAGTCCATATCGTGATCAACCTTGATGATACCCCTGAGCTTTCTAACTTTAGGGGAAAGCAGTTTTCCCTCAATTTGTCCCTTTTTACCGGCCACTAATTTGAAGTAGTTCTCGACCAATTCCGAGAGACTTTGGCCTTTCTCATTAGCGTATTTTTTGGCAATTTCAATTACCTATTTTTCTATTGTCAATGTCAACTTGGTGCTCATGCGGTTATTCTTTGTGACAAATATACGTGTATCATTTTATTTCACGCCTACACAGTCACCCTCCGCTCTCTGCTCTCTGCTCTCTGCTCTCTGCCTTGACATCCATATCACCAGATCCTCCAACCTCAGTCCTAAATCAACCGCCCTCACCCCCCCCATCAAAAACCCAAACTCACCATTAGCCTCTTTCCAAACCATCCTCACAAGTTAAGAGGGTTTACCGACTTAGTGACCCCAATACCTTTGCAAAAAATTTAATCTTTATGCGTTCAAAATTTTATCTCAATTTGTTGGTTTTATTAACCTATAGTGCTGTAAGTCAAGCTCAAAATATCATTTATGATAGTGGGTCTCCGATTAGTCACTCAGGAACAAACTTCGACACCTCTTTTGTGCAAGATGTGACCTTATCAATGAATACTTTTGGTTGGTTGCATCAAAATAACTATCGAATAGCCGATGAATTTGCAATAAGTGAGGATGTTGTGATAGACTCCATTGCTTTTTATGCGTTTGTTCCAGGTACGAATACCAATTCTACCTTGACGGGTTACTTCTTGCAAATTTGGGATGGAAATCCTAGCGATAGTACATCAAGTGTGGTGTGGGGCAACACCACTACCAATCTTCTCAGCAGTACATCTTTTGCAAATGCATACAGAATGGTAGAGTCTGCACCTTTTTTTCTTAGTAGACCAATTATGCGAAGCTTTGCGGATCTTGGTGGACTTCAACTCAATGCTGGTACATACTGGTTAGACTGGAGCGTGACCACCTCTTCCGGAAACACCTTCGCTGTTCCTATTACTATTGCCGGACAGGACACTACAGGTAATGCTTTGCGATTTGATCCGTTTCTTCCTGGTTGGCTAGAGGTTAAGGATAACAACGCTCCTCAAGGCATGCCCTTCCAGATTTACGGTAGCATTGATGCGACCTCGGACGTGGGCATTGTTGCCATTACCCAACCTGCTTCTGGAGTACTCACTGCTAGTGAATCCATTACGGTGCGCGTGGCTAATTTTGACACGAATCCGGTGGATAGCATTCCCGTTTCTGTACAAATCGACGGTGGAGCAATTACCTCTGAGGTGATTACCGCATCTATTGCTGGAGGGGATTCACTCGACTACACTTTTACCAATACCTTCGACTTATCCGCTTCGGGCGATTATACGATTACGGCATGGGTGAGTCTGCCCGATGATGTAGATTCTTCCAATGACACGCTCTCGATTACGGTGACCAACAACTTATCTGTTGCTGACTTTGTTACTTCTTCATTTTCAGTATATCCCAATCCTACTACCGAGCATTTGAACATTGATTCTCACGGTACCATAACAGAACTGCGTTTGATGGATCAGAGTGGTCGAGTGCTTTATCATGAATTACCCAACACAACTTCGTGCAAACTTTCCTTTGAAACTATCCCTGCTGGAACTTACGTGCTTCAGCTTATGGTTGATGGAGTATGGCATACCCAAAAAGTGGTGAGGCAGTAACTCCACAGCAGCTTTCTCGCTGTTTTAATGTATTTTACGTTTGATTTAAAAATATCGAAACTTGCTTGTTATGCGGGTTTCGATATTTTTTTAGAGGTTGCGGCAAGTTCTTAATCAACTCCTCGGTGAATATTTCAGTACTAAAAGCCTTGTTTTTTTCAATCAATTCTGTTTCATCCTTGATGTAAACTTTTTTCATTTTGCAGGCATAATACCGTCATTGGATTTTTAGACAGCCTCAAAATTGTCAATTACTTCACCAACATAAGTGGAAACATCCTACTTCCTGTTTCATTGTGAACGCGCAAATGATAGGTTCCCGCACTTAGTTCCTCTAAATTCAAATCAATCTCGGTTTCACCTTCGGAGTATATCCGGGTCAAAATTGTTTTGCCTCGCATGTCGGTTACAATTAGGGTGATTTCACCACCTGTTAGGGGTAGGTTGCTCAAATGAAACACGCCATTAGACGGATTCGGGTACAAGTTTAGAAAATGTAAGTTGTGTTTATATATCGAGATATACTGAATTTGAGTGCTGATAGAATTGGTTCCACAGAAGTTTTCAGCTGTTAATGTGATAATGTAATTTCCTTCTGTAGTGTATTGATGTGTAACAATGCTTCCGGTAGCAGAATTGCCATCGCCAAAATTCCACGTTAAACTACCTACGGCAGAAGCATTAGAGCTAAAAGTATATCCTCCAGATCCGTCATGAAGATAATTTATTACGCCCGGATTCGCCAACGCACTTGTGCTAAATACAATAGGACTGCTTGATGTAGCGGTTGATGGTGTAAGACCACTGCCACATGAGTCTGTTATGTAAAGATGGTAATTTGTAAGCTGTGTTAATCCTCCAAGAGTTGCCGGGCTAGATAATCCGCTAACTGAAGTTCCCGTTCCGGGGGTGAACCCTACTGGTCCATATTCGATGGAGCTATTAATTGTTGCAGGACTCGACCACCATTGTACTTGAACTTGTTCGCAGCCGTCAGAAACCAGAACACTATCTGGGTCATAGCAATAAGGTACATCAACGATGACCTCCACCGAGTCGGTAAGTACGCCACAATCTGAGTTGAAATTAGCAACATAATAATAAGTTCCCGGAACGCTCCATGGGCCAACTTTGGTGGTTTGCACACTATCGAAAACAACTCCGTTAAATGACCAAGTGATTTCGTGATTCGTTGTATCGGGAATGTCGTAGTAAATACGGCCGCTAAAGTTTCGGTTTAAGTTTATCAAACTGGTGAAATTAGTGCTGTTTGATGAGCTGCCGCCGTATAAAATATCTACCTCAGGCGTAGAAGCCCAAGTGCTTCCAAGTGTTGAAACTTCTACACTTTGAAGACCGTTTGTTTGCGAAACAACCCTTATTCCGTGTATGCCGGGTGAAAAGGAAATGGGGTTGTTGAGTGTGATGTGGGTGGCACTATCGCTTCCAGCACCTGTAACGGTATAAGTTCCAGCATTTGTCCATACACTTTGGGTTTGATTAGCTCCTACCCATGTTCCTTGCTTGTAGAAAATATGGAAGGTTACAGAGCCTGTTGATGAATGATTTACATCCAAACCAGTGACATTAATTGGCTTGTGAACTTCAATATCGAAAAAGTTTCCGCCATGGGTTATATTGGATGGATATAATGCATCAACCACACCATCAATGCGAATAAGAGGTGAAAGAATAGAGATTTCTAATGAGTCTGTAAGGCCTGTTGTCAAGGCGCTTTGCGGAGTAGCTTCAATAATGGGAGCTACTACTACATTAGAATGAAAAATTGTGTCATTTAATGGGTTGGCGTTAAAGCTATTGGAGTCAATATATGCTTCTAATGTGTAACTTCCCGGTGTTGAAATATTGATGCTGGTAATTACTGCGCTTAGTGTGTCATTCGTATGAAGAGTTCCAGAGTTAAAGCTCAGCGTGCCGGTGGTGTTTACCGGCCCTAAAATGTTCCAAGTTACAACGATAGAATCGGTACTCAAATCAATGGAATCACCCAATTCATGAGCAAGAACAAGGCTTATTGAGTCATTGCCGGTTTGACAAGCGCTGAGATGAAGCTGGGCATTTATCAAGCGAATGTCCGAGTCGTAAGGTTTAATTACATAAGCGCCAATGTCTGATTGAAGGGCTCTGTTGATGCCATTTATATCGGTTGTAACTTGCGGTATATGTTGTGCAGCAGTACTTAATGCTATGTTTTGAGGGATAAGGTTGTTTGGAGATGTATGCTGCGGATCAACGTTGATAGACTGGCGATCATTGTTCAATGGGGTGTTTGCGAACTGTAATTCACCTAAATTAGCACGAGGAGTTTGGTAATGCACATAATTTGGATTCGTGCTGCCAGTGAAATAATTGTTGTTATTTATCTGGGTAAAATAGTTTGTAGATGCTGCAAATAACGCAAATCCTCCGGTGTGGGTGAAAGTGTTGTTGAGAACTCGTAAATTGTTAATAACCGACCCGGATACGTGTAAGCCAGATCCTGCATTGCTGTGAAGGTAGCAGCTATTATATACTATGTCGATAAAAGAGCTAATAGAAAAAGAGCTGCTAGCAGTAACCCAAATACCGTATCCTGTTCCACTTGAATCGCCGATTTCTCCAATGGCGCTATTAGCAATGACGGATCTAAGGCTATCTACACCTTTGGATGCATTTACATAGATGCCGCATTCACCTTGATTGAAAATGCGATTGTTAAGCACTTGAAAATGATCAACAAAACTAACGTGTATTCCTGCCCCATCAAGGTTGCCTATTTGACCATTGATGAAATTGTTTTTCACAATTGCATTTTCTATCCTCTGCAAATGAATGGCATTGTGACGTGTATTGATGACCTCGTTGTTGATGATGGAGACATTTTCTATACGGTCATTCGAAAAACCTTGTATGCGAATGCCTTGATAACCACCATTGATTACATTGTTTTCAATGGAAATATTGTAATACCCGTCTTCGCCACTAAATCCATCGTTGATAGCGGAAACAACAATCCCCGAATGATTTTGCGTAGTTGCGGTAGGATTTGAAATGATGCTACAATTTCTGATTGAAATATCGTGTGCTTTATTTGTGATGTGCATGGCCCAACCATAAATGCCCGTTGATTGAGCTTCAATACTAAGGCTATCTAAATGAATGTGTCCCGTTCCATTTAGTCTTAGGGTATATCTCTCATTAGAGTTGTTTTGTAAAGATGAAATCGTGGTGTTGTCAGCTCCTAATCCCTTGAATGTGATGCTGTTTACATCTGATGCGCCTTCTACTTCGTTAATGATTACCTGCTCATAGAAAGTGTCGGCGGCTAATTCAAAAACTACGGGGCCGCAAACGCCAATTGCATGTAAGGCATTAACCGCGTCGGTAATACTTTGGAAGTTGGTTTGTGTAGGGGGTAAACTTGCATCAATGGTGAAATTCCCCGACATTTTTACCTGATAGGCGAGGGAAATACTATCATTGTCAGGATTATTATCTGTATTGGGCCCCACACTTTGAATGAATGCTTCAATATTGTAATTTGTACTTGTTATGAAGTTGAAAATACCTAATGTTACATGGGCAGTATCTAGTGGGTTAAGCGTGCCTTACCAAGTTATAGGTGTTTGGGCAACGCCATTGACAGTCCACCCGATGGTTGCGGAATTGATGGTCTCTACATTTTGGTTTGAGATAATGATACTAACTTCTGATGAGTCGGCACATTGTTCGGAAGGTTGAATAAATTCGGTAATGGCTAAGTCTGTACCTACCGGAAAATCAATGATGATTTGCACGCTATCTAATTCTGTTCCACACGGAGTTACCAATGAAGCAACAGCATAAACGGTGTCGGGTATCATCCATGGCCCTACCCAAGTGTCGATAAGTGTGTCAACCACCACACCATTGATTGACCAACTAAATGGAGCGGTGTTTTCCGGTATAGGATTGCTCACTTGGTTGTTTAGTGCATTGGGGTTTTGCGGGTTGATGGCACTGGAAACTATCCAGTTAGAGGCATCTTTGGTGTAAGGACCTTCTAGCCTTATACCTGATGAACCCTGGCCGCTGGGCACAATCCCCGACCAATCATTAGGAGTTACTCCAGCAGCTGTTGGAAATGAGTACGGATTATTCGAAGAATAAACACAGGCATCAATAATATCACCATTTTCATTTTTTAGAATATAACCTGCTACAATAAGCAAACTATAGGATCCATTGAAAGTGCCATTTCCGTGGTAATAGAAATTAGCCGGACTTTCAACACTGTTATTCATGCTTCCTACTGCTATAATTGCTGTGCCTTCAGGGCTTAAAAAGGTGCCTTGAGGAAAAGTATAATTTGTGTTTCTGTTTGAGTTTGACCAAACCTCAAGTGTTTTTCCACCAAGGTCTGCGCCAGGAACACCTGTAATTTCAATGTAGTTATTGGCAATAATATATTGCGGCCATCCATTTGTTGGAGCACCTGGATTTGCTGCTTTGCTATGGCAAATTTCCGTAATGAAAAATTTATCTTTTGCCATAAACGGTGATCTAGCCGAGAGAAATACAGAATCGTTAAAGTTTGTTACCAAAGCGGAAGGTGGCGATAATAAGAGGTAGTTTTCTCTATTGTACGTAATTTTTATGGTGTCGTTTAGTCTGCTTTGATTAAAGCTACTGCTGTCGATATAGGCTAATATTTGGTATGTTCCTGCTTCGGAAAGGTCTAGTCCAATGGTGAAATCTATTGCAGAGTCGCCCACGGGTAATACTCCACGGTCAAATGTAAACGAACCGGAGGAGGTAACAGGGCCAGTTGCTATCCAATGGAAAGTAATGGAATCTGTAGTTAAAGGAATGGGCGATCCGAAGTTGTTTAATATAGAAATCTCTAAGGTATCAGAAGCAGAATAACACTCACCTGATTTTACTTTTACACTTCTCAAAGTAACGTCTTCATCTAAAGGAATAAATTCGTATGCTCCCATATCAGGAGGGTTTGAGCGGGTAACGCCCAGAATGTCTTCGGTAATTCCGGGGAAGCTAAGCCCGGCCATGCTAAGGTCGGCGTTAGAAGGTATCAATAAGGTGTCGAAAAGGAAGAAGGGGTCAACGGAAACGGAGTTGGCATTATGACCTGTGGGATTATTAGAACTTCGAAACGCGGCAAAGGAATTTCGGTTTCCATTGTTATAGTATGCGAAGGTGGGGCCGGGCGTGAATAAATTGTTGTGATCAAACTGCGAAAATACCACCCCACTTTGAACATGAATCACAAAGCCATTGGTAGCTGTATTTACAAAATTATTGTTGAGAACCCTGATGTTTCTTGAAGTGGTTTGTTGAATGGAAAAGCAACGTCCTTGATCTCGTAAAATTGTATTAAAGACAATGTCAATATGGTGGTTTTCAGAGCTTAGGTGAATGCCTGCGGACACGCCAGCAGTAAGGTTGTCCTTGATTACGTTATTTGCTATGAGTGCTGGCTTGGCGGCAGTTCCTCTAGAGCTTTGTATGTTAATGGCTCTATTGTCAATATTGATAAAGTGATTATTTGAAACTTCAAAATCTTCAGTTGAACTTATTCTAAAACCATTACCGGTAGCAGAAGAAGATTCATTTATCATATAGTTGTTAAGTAGTTTTGCATTGCGTGCAGAAATTATAGTAACGCCATCATTACTTTGGTTAATTAATCTATTTTGAATGAAATCAAAATTTTGCAAAGAATCACTACTGCTTCCGTTAATCAATAAGGCGGTGTGTCCTCTTTCGAATACATTGTTGATAAACGCTAAGTTTCCGAGACCTAATAGGCTTTCCGTTGTTAATATAAATGATGAAGAACCCATTATTCCTCGATAATTTAATGAAGTTGACTGATTCGCTACTACAATACTGCAATTCTGAACCGTGATATCGTGAGTGTAACTTAAAATGTGAATGGCCCAACCAAATTGACTATTTTCTCCGGTTATGATTCCCAGGCTGTCTAAAGTAATATGCGATGCACCCCACAAACGCAAAGTAGCTCTGTCGTCTTCTGAGTTTGATTAAAAACTTAGAATACTTTTATCTGCACCGGCACCTTTAAAAGTGATTGTGTTAACAGATGATGCCCCCGGAATAGGATGAATGTTAACTTGCTCTACAAATACCGCTTCGGCAACATTCAATTCAACCGGTCCACAAACTCCGAAATTTTCCAACGCAGAAACAGCCTGCCCAAAGTTTTGAAAATTGTTGGGCGATAAGGCTAAACTTGGGTTAATGGTGTAATTTCCATTCATGGCCGGATGGAAAGCCAATGAAAGTGTATCATTTGAGGGGTTTGGGTCGTTCCCCGGGCCTACACTTAGTATTTGAGCTTCAATGTTGTAGGAGGTATTTGCCGTTGAGCTAAAGCTGCCAATTGTGAGGTGCATGGTATCGTTTGCCGCCAAAGTGCCTGTCCAATTTATAGGTGGTTGCGCAACGCCGTTGAGGGTCCAGCCAATTTGTGCAGAATCGATTTGGTCTCCACCCACGTTTTTCAATTTTAGGCTTACGGAATGGTTTCCGGCGCATTCGGCAATTGGGTCAACGAAGGATTCAATGG
>JBHYFA010000082.1:4185-11707 GCA_051859825.1 Schleiferiaceae bacterium | reverse complement strand
CCGTGTTCACCGTACCGTTGCTATTCGA
The DNA here is from genome assembly GCA_051859825.1 of Schleiferiaceae bacterium. Classification (GTDB taxonomy): domain Bacteria; phylum Bacteroidota; class Bacteroidia; order Flavobacteriales; family Schleiferiaceae; genus CSBr16-58. Next base: position 11,679 of record JBHYFA010000082.1, on the reverse strand, counting down.
CTGCATCGGCTCCAAACCCTCACGGCGTGGGTCGCCTTCAAAAGATATGGGTTGGTATTGGTAGGTGATTACGGAGCTGGCTACGCGGTGGTTAAACCAAAAAGTTATTATTCTGTTTACCATTATTCACACATACTAAAAGTGAAAAACTTATTTACCAAAACCTCGAATTGTAGTTGGATTTTTGATGACGAAGAAGTGGAGAGTTTATCACACTACATTCATACATTTCCACAATAATGTTAGTATCATATGTAAAATTAATAATATCATTATCAAAACTTGAATACATTAAATTAGGAAAGTGATGCATCGCATTCCTCATTTTAGGATTTTCGCAAAAATAAAAAGCTATTAGCATATTACTAATTTTCTCAAAACCAACAATATTAGTTAATCGATTTGAAGTAACATCAAGTTGTTGCAAATTCAAACATTCGGAAATATCTAAAAAAGTAATATTATTAGAAATTAATGATAACTTTTGAACGGAAGCTATTTTTACAACTACAGAGTCAATTATTTTACTATTTATTATAGTGATGGATTTTAAATTGTTAAAATTGTTTATTAAGCTAAAATCTACTAAAAAATCATTACTTATTAAAGTGACTTCCTCAAGATTTTTTAAGCTTAATAAAATTGACAAAGGAAATAGTTTTGAATGACTTATATATATATTCCTTAAATGATTATTTAAAGAAACTTCATGAAAATTAGATTTAATAATATTCAATCCCTCAACCTTTACTGTGACGTCTGAAAGATTTAAATTATCCATTCCAAATAATTCCAATAAAGTAAGATTAGATATGTATGTGTTTTTCAACATCTCATGTACTTCAGAAGACTCCCAATATCCACCTAGAGATAATGAATTTAAGCTCAAATAGAAATTTAATTTGTCTTGGTTCAAAAGACAAGTTTTCCTTACTTTATTATGAATCAAAAGCTCTTCAATTCCTGAAGGAATATAACTAAAATCAATGTTTTTTGGATATTTAGCCCCAATTTCTAATTTTTTCAGATTTGGAAAAAACAATAAATTAGTTGTTCCACTTAACTTTTTGCCTAAAACGTATAATTCTTCAATTCCAGATAGTCTTAAAGAGGATAAATCCATTTTTTCCAAATCAAAATAGACGTAAACTTGCTTAATAGATTCGGAAATACAGTCCCTCAATTCCGATGGGTTATAAACAGAAAGATAACTATCAGTATAATCACATTGAGCATTTAATGTATTCAAGTACATTAATATAAGACAAAGAAAAAAAAATCTCATCTTCTGTTTCTTTTTTTCTGTTGTTCAACTGTTGGTTGCTGCCATGAGGTGCTGGTTCTCGTCCCAAATATACAAATCAGAATTTAAGTTGTAGACTGTTTCTGTTACACTACCTTCGACATTGTGCGAGTATAGGTTGTTTTCTTGATTGATGCTGAACTTTGCTTGATGTGTTTATTATCAATCAATTTCCAATACTAGAGCGCGGTGTTTTGAGTTTGTTTTAGGGCGTTGTTGTGGGGTTAATTTAGGAGATAAAAGAATCTATATAATTAGAGTCTGTCCATAAAGTCCATTAGCGGCGTTGCACTTGGATTGAAAACAGTCATTGACTTTAGTCAACTCCTTGTTTTTCAATCCTGCGTGCGCCTTGCTACTGAACTTTCTGAATCAGACTCTTGACTTTATGGACAAGCACTAATTAATGACTCATTTGAAATTTAAAATCATTTGGATATTTCGGAGCATGCTGCCCCCCCCTAAACAGGGGTTTTGATTTTGTATGCTAATTCTTTAGTTTATAAAATTTAAACATGTTGACTTTTTCTGGATAAAACGAGATTTCTGGTTGCCTCGTTTTTCGCTTTAATTGCCTGATTAAAAGCAGAAAATGAAGCTTTATAGAGTTCGCTTTTAAGCTTGCTTTAGAATAACGCTCTTTTATCCATTCCTTTTTTTAAGCCAAATTGACTGTCGTTTTGCAGAATGCGGCGGCGGCTTTTAAAAATACGGAGCATGCTGACCCCCCCTTCGGATTTAGCAAACCGCTTCCGCGCTACCAAAATACGGAGGAAGTTGACCCCCTTAGGTTTTGGCAATCGCTTGCTGCGCACTTAAATACGGAGCATGCTGACCCCCCTTTTAAATTGTTCATTTGTGGATTTTTAATCCAATAAAGATCGTTATGGCAGGAAGAACCGTTCAAATGAGACAATTAAAACAAGTATTACAGCTTCATTATCAGGGACACAGCAATAAGTCTATTGTCCGTATTACAGGGTTAAGCAAGAATACCGTAAAGAAGTATTTGCGCCACCTGAATATTCTTTTGGAAAAGGATAAACAGATCACAATTAAAGATTTAATTAAACTTGATGATCCTGTTTTGGAAGGCGTTTTTCATCCCGGAAATCCCGCATATAAAACCGATGATCAACAATATAAAGCGTTAACCGATCGAATACCTGATTATCTAAAAGAGCTTGAGAAAACCGGTGTTACAAAACGTCTTCTCTGGGAAGAATACATTCAAGAAAATCCCAAAGGCTATAAGTACACCCAGTTTTGCTTCCATCTTAGACAGCATTCTTTAAAACTCAATCCATCAGCTGTGCTGACCCATGAGCCTGCTGATAAGTTGTACGTTGATTTTAGTGGTAAGAGGCTTTCTTATATTGATAGGCAAACGGGAGAGATAATTGAATGTCAAGTTTTTGTTGCATGCCTTCCTTTCTCTGATTACGGCTTTGTAATGGCCGTTCACTCGCAGAAAATAGCAGATTTTATACATGCATTGAAGTGTTGTTTGGAGCATCTTGGAGGTGTTCCAAAAGCAATCGTTCCAGATAATTTAAAATCCGCTGTGATACGTACAAATCGTTACGAACCAACAATTAATGATGCACTTAAAGATTTTGGTAATCATTATGGCACAGCCATAATCCCTACTCGTTCAAGGAAACCCAAGGATAAAGCAATGGTCGAAAATCACGTTAAAATCATTTACACACGTGTGTTTGCCAAACTTAGAAACCATACCTTTTTTAGTTTATCGGGTCTTAATCAAGCTATTGCCACACTTACTAAAGATCACAATCAAACACGGATGCAAAGGCATGACTACTGCCGCCAAGAGAAGTTTTTATCTAAAGAAAAGATACTGCTTTCGCCTTTGCCTGAGCATCCTTTCAAGCTAAAATATCACAAAAAACTTCGAGTAGCCCAAAATAACCACATCTATCTTAGTGATGATAAATGCCACTATAGCGTTCCTTACCAGTTTATAGGTAAGTCTGTAAAGGTTATCTACTGCAAAGAAATGGTGAGGGTATATTCTGAAGGCAAGCAAATAGCTTTACATCCGAGGGGCATAAGGGATAGAGGATATGCAACCATTGAAGAGCACTTAAGCTCATATCATCAGCAATACAATAAACGAAGCCCGGATTATTATAAAAAAAGAGCAAGTAAAGTATCTGAGACTCTCGAAAAGCTTGTGGCAGCACTATTTACAACAGGTCGGCATCCTGAACAGTTGTACCGCTCCTGTGAAGATCGAATAAGAAGCGCATTATTAAACGATTAAAGAAAAAAAGAAGGCAAAGGTAGCTAGTTGAAAAACCAGCACCAAACCAATAACACCTTCGTGTAACGTTGTGCATTCTTTGTGGCTTAGCCTTAACCCCCCACCCTACATAAAAATCAAATGAAACTGCCAACCCAAGACCGGATTGTACTCCACGGCTGGTGCGGGCATTTTAAGGAGATTTAGGGCTTCAAAAACACCCTTTAAAAATTTAGACTTGGTGGGAATGGCGCCAAAATCTATGTCGGGTGATAGCATAAATCTCCGATGGCGTGTGAATTCGGGAACGGGTTGTCCTCCCACAAAACGGGGGTTTTCAAACTCACCTAACATCCCTCCCGCGCCATAACCTACCGCTATGCTCAGCCAATCTGGAATGCGGGCGTTTTTCCAAATTCGATTTACATTTATACTCAACCAATAACTCTGAGCATTGTAATCCATAAATAAATTTTACATGATGTTTTCACCCAAATGTCGCGGGCGATACTGCGCATACGTAGAAGGGTAAAATGAAAATTTGAACTTTACAGGCTGCTCATCGAAGAAGTGCTCTTGCGTCATGAACAACACTGTATCCGCGGTATTCGCCCACACATCGCCCCAGGAAAAACCGTAACCCTCGTACATTCCGTCGAAAATCTCAATGGGTAATTGCAAGAAAAAACCCAAAGTACCGCCGTACCACAAGGCCTTATTCTTGGGAACGCCACTCCACCGCAAAGCGTGATACCCCGCCCTACTCTGATGGTAGGCCACGTAAGCATGTGCCCATTTATCCATCTGCTTCCACCCAGCATTGTCGTTGTAAAAAGTAAACGGTACCCGCTGATGATCGCGATACCACACCTCCGACAAATACCATAAACCCGCCGCGTAAAATGTTCCAATGCTACCGGAAACGATGGCCAAACGTGTGGCGTTGATTGATGTTGTATCCGAAACATTCACCGAGTCCGCCGCAGGATTAGCTCTTGCTCCGAATAGAACAAGAAACATGAAGGCCGAAAGTAATGACTGTTTCATTTTTTAAAAAGTTTTATGAAATCAAAAAAAACTATCGGAAAATCAACGCTCCAATCGGCTCAGTTAAAACTCCGACTTGAAGTGAAAGCGAATGTCAGGGAATTTTTCTTGCGCCATTTGTAAGCTAAATGAGGAGTCGGCCAAATACACCAATTGGTCAAATTTATCGCGGGCCAAATACCTTCCTTTTTGCTTTTTAAATTCGTCCAACTGCTTTTCATCTTTCGACTCTATCCAACAGGCTTTGTAGCAGGGGTAATTTTCGTACGAACACTTGGCTCCGTACTCGTGCTCTAAGCGGTATTGAATCACCTCATATTGCAGTGCCCCTACCGTTCCGATGATTTTTCTGCCGTTATGCTCCAGGGTAAACAATTGTGCCACACCCTCATCCATAAGCTGATCTACACCTTTGTTGAGCTGCTTGGCCTTGAGCGGATCATCGTTGTTGATAAAGCGAAAATGCTCGGGTGAAAAGGAGGGAATGTCTTTGAAATACAATTGCTCACCTTCGGTAAAACTGTCACCAATACGAAAATTTCCGGAGTCGGGTAAGCCCACAATATCGCCAGCATAGGCCGTGTCTATCACGCTTTTCTTACTGGCAAAAAAGGTCATGGGAGCGGAAAACTTCATTTTCTTTCCCGAGCGAACGTGGGTATAATTGGTATTTCGCTCGAAGGCGCCGGAAACAATCTTCGCAAAGGCCAAACGGTTGCGGTGATTGGGATCCATATTGGCGTGAATTTTAAACACAAAAGCCGAAAAGCCTTTCTCGTTGGGTGCTACCATGCGCGATTCGGCCTTCTTTGGCTGCGGTGAAGGCGCAATTTCTACAAAGCAGTCGAGGAGTTCATTTACCCCAAAGTTGTTCAAAGCCGAACCAAAAAACACGGGCGATAACATCCCCTGCTTATAAGCTTCCACATCAAAACCTTCGTAAACCTCGGTGATGAGTTCCACCTCCTCGCGCAATTTATCGGCGGCTTTCTCGCCCACCATAGCGTCGAGTTGCGGGTCAGATAAGTCGTCAATCTTCACCGATTCTTGCACTTTCTGCTTGTTATTGCCTAAGTAGAGCTTCAAGCTTTTACTCCAAATATCGTACACACCCTGAAAATCTTGACCCATACCAACAGGCCAACTCAGCGGTGCCAGATTAAGCCCGATTTTCTTTTCCACCTCATCGAGCAAATCGAAGGCGTCTTTTCCTTCTCGGTCGAGTTTGTTGATAAAAACGATGATGGGCGTATCGCGCATACGGCATACTTGCGCCAATTTTTCGGTTTGCGCCTCCACACCCTTCGCCACGTCAATCACCAAAATCACTGAGTCCACGGCAGTAAGTGTTCGGTATGTATCCTCCGCAAAATCTTGGTGACCGGGAGTGTCGAGGATATTAATGCGGTACTTTTTATAATCAAACGCCATCACCGAGGTCGCCACCGAAATTCCCCGTTGTTTTTCAATCTCCATAAAGTCAGAGGTGGCCGTTTTCTTAATTTTGTTTGATTTCACGGCACCGGCCTCCTGAATGGCTCCACCAAATAGGAGAAGTTTTTCCGTGAGGGTCGTTTTTCCCGCATCGGGGTGAGATATAATTCCAAAGGTGCGACGACGCACGATTTCTTTTTCCATTTTCTAAATTTTCCTAAACAATCCATTTTTTGCCTACGGATGCGCACAACAATGGGTATCGCAACCAAAAAAATACAATTCCGCAAAAGTAATTCAAAAACATGCGACTGCCTGAGAAAGTATTTAGGCTTAAACGCATCAAACAACATTAAAAACAACCAACTTCAGCCGCAAACCAAAAAATCTGAAGAAATATTGTCATGCAAACGAACATTTATACCGCAGTGAAGTGTTAATACATTCAAAACCAAAAACCACAAGCCAAACAACGTGAAAATGACGCATGGAGACGAAGTATTCAATTAAAGATTTAGAACATTTATCGGGAATTAAAGCGCACACCATTCGCATGTGGGAGCAGCGCTACGACATCATTCACCCCCAACGTACCGATACCAATATTCGCTACTATCTCAATGAAGATTTGAAGCGACTGTTGAACATTTCCATTTTGGTGAAAAACGGCATCCGCATCAGCCAAGTGGGAAAAATGTCGGAGAAAGAAATGTACGAAAAGGTTCTTGAGCTTTCATCGTACAAGGGCGACTATGCCAGTCAGATTAACAGTCTGAAGGTTGCCATGCTCGACTACGACCAAGATTTGTTTGAAAAGGTTATCAATACCGCCATTTTCCAGATGGGTGCCGAAGAAGCCTTCAAGCACATCATTGGAGCTTTTATTTGTGAGATTGGGATTTTGTGGCAAACCGATGCCATTCACGTGGCCCACGAGCACTTTATTTCCAACCTCGTTCGCCAAAAGCTTTTCACCGCTATCGACCAACTCATGGTGTCGCCGAAAGCCACTGATGCTTATATCTTGTATTTACCGGATGAGGAGCTTCACGAACTGAGCTTACTATATCTGTACTATTATTTACGTAAAAACGGCAAACGAGTGATTTACCTTGGTCAGTCGGTGCCCCTACAGTATCTACCCAGCGTACTAAAAACTACCGGTGCCCGCAATTTCGTTTCGGTGCTCACCACCCGTCCGTTCGACGAGGAAACCGAACTCTACTTCAAAGAAATCGACACCCTATTCGATCAGGAAGATTGTTGGTTTCACTTTACCGGGTTCAAAACCAAAGACGCGAGTTACTCGTCGGAAATCGACCCCACGCGATTTAGATACTATTCGAATATTGAGTCGTTGAAGGAAAATATACTGCGGTAAGTTTGGAGAGAGTCAACTGCGTTTTTTTTTGAACCACGAAAGGCACGAAAAGCACGAAAGTAT
>JBHYFA010000082.1:0-4085 GCA_051859825.1 Schleiferiaceae bacterium | reverse complement strand
TGCTTCGCAATTGTTATTGGTGAAGCATGACTTGGGATCGGGCAACTGTTGATTTTTCTTGAACCACGAAAGGCACGAAAAGCACGAAAGTATATTGCTTCGCAATTGTTATTGGTGAAGCATGACTTGGGATCGGGCAACTGTTGATTTGTCTTGAACCACGAAAGGCACGAAAAGCACGAAAGTATTGCTTTGCAATTGTTTTTGGTGAAGCATGACTCGGGGTGTGGTAATTATTGATTTTTTGTTGAACCACGAAAGGCCTACCAAGTAACATTTTCGTGCCTTTCGTGTCTTTCGTGCCTTTCGTGGTTCTAAAAAGGCCTACCAATCAAATTTCACTTGCAAAAAATTAACGGAAAAACGCAAAAAACCAACGTAGGATAATTTTTATTTATCATAAACAAAATTTTTTCTTTCGCATCAAATGAATTTCTAACTTTGGGCAAAATTCTGCTCATATGAAAATCTCTACACTTGGCTTTCTTGCCGCAATCATCGCTCTACAGTTTCCCGCGTTTGCCCAAAATCTCAACAGTCCAGGCGGCGACGTTCCTTGTCCTAACATTGTGAATCTTATCAATAACGGGGATTTCGCCAATGGCTTAACGGGATTTACCACAACCTTAAATATAGCTTCGAGAAGTGAGCCCAACTGTGCAGGGCTCTCTTGGGACGGAATTGGCGTTGATACCATTTTCAATACTTTTTGCGCGGCATTTCCACCTACAACCTCCGCAAACGCTACCAACATGGCTATCATTGATATCCATAGTAGTGTTGCGCCGGTGGTTTTTCTCAGACAAAATATTATAGGAATAAAGCCCGGTGAACGCAATGTTTTGAAGCTAGACGGAACCGTACGTTTTAGTAGTCACCCCGTGGCCATTCAAGTTCGTTATGATGGCCAACTCATCCACACTTTCACCCTAACCAATCATCAGCAATTTAGTACCGACTCCATCGAATGGTTCCCGGCAGCAAATGCTCCTTGGAGTGGTTTACTCGAGTTTGTTTTGCCTACAGCAACTTCTTTCCACGATTTTGCCATTACTAACCTTCAGTTGATGTCGTGCCAAGCTGAAGACTTCTCAACCACGCTATTTTCCCAAAACGCAAAACCCGTTATTTACCCGAATCCGTTTAGTACTAGCTTTAAAATCGAAAGCGAAATCCCTTGGGAATCATGGACATTGATTGATCTTAATGGAAAAATTTGTGCCTCATCTAGCCTTCCACAAGAAATAGAAAAAGCGGCTCCCGGTATGTACATCCTCGAAATTACGCATCTCGACAAAAGTGTTTCTCGACACAAAATCATCAAGACCCGTAGCCAAGGTTATAACTAAACCAAAAGCATTTTACTTATAGCTTCAGTGCTCTGGGGGTTTTGAGCAGCAGCTAGGATTGTCTACCGACAAGGCCTCTGAGGGCGGACTGAGGTAGGGAATACCCAATTCGAGCCCGCGGAGGATAAACAAAACACCAATTACAATAGTCACTACAGGAATGGCTTTGTTGAGCATCGAAGTTGAAAATTTGGGAAAAAAAGTAGGCAGCCAACCCAAAACAAATAAGGCTGGGATGGTGGCAACCCCAAAGGCAAACATAAAAATTCCCGATTCAATAACACCACCAGCAGCAATGGATGCCGCCAGAGCAGTGTAAACGAGTCCGCAAGGAAGTAATCCATTCACAAAGCCTAGAAGTGCATTCCGCCCCATTCCTGACGAACCCTGAATAAACTTCACCCGTACCTTATTGACGAAATCAAATCGCAGCGGGATATGGAAGTTACCTTTGCCCATTAGCTGCCAAAATCCAATGGCCAACACCATAAGCCCAGCTCCTATAGAAATCGGGGACTGCCATCCCGCAAGATGAAATCCCACTCCCAAAACACCAATCATCATTCCCATGATGGCGTACATAAAACTGCGCATGAGATGATAAACGATCATAGCAATGCTCCGTCTTCGTCCGCTGCCGTAAGGCATAGCCAACACCAGCGGGCCGCACATCCCCAAACAGTGTGCGCTACCCGCAATTCCCAAAACAAGTGCTGCTATCAGAAACATCGCTTATCGTAAATAATGATTAATGGTTTGGAAGTAATTCGCGCCATCCATTTCCCACTCCACCTGAATGATCCAGCTGCCGCCAATCAAAAGACTCGATTCAATGATATTATTACCGGCTTTGAGCTCAAGATTGAAGTCCAACTTGGCATTATCCGGACGTTTAAACACCGCCTTGCCCCTCACTTCCGAGCTGTAGGGTAATACAAGCGCCAAACTTCCATTGTCCAATTTATCCAAAAATGGCTGCTGCTCCAAATTCATCGACCGCTGCATATCGGCCATACGACCGGGATACTTTATTTCCTGTTCGTAATAATTCTCCTCAATCAAATCAATATTCTCCCGAAAAGAACCCACCACCAACACGCCAATAAATATCCCAAAAAACACAAACCATAATGCCAATGCATTACCCCAGTGCAATCGAAATTTGTTTTGTTTTGTATCCATAATTCAAAAATTATTGTTCCTACTAAGTCAGCACAAGGCTGGATTTTCAACCGAGCATAACGCAGCTATCGGACTTTATAGACAGCCACTATTTTATCATTGGGCCGGGGAAACCCACTTTAGTCCTCCCCAAAACAACCCCCTCATCACTCACAATCTGCAAGGAAATCTTTTGCTTCGACGAACTCAATTCTTCCTTCGGAATACTGATAATCAATACTCCCTCTGCGAAGGCTTGCACCTCTGCCTTTAGGGCGTTTCCACCGGCAGCCTGTGCTGTAGCTCCATCAAAACCAACTATTTCAATTCTAAAATTCTGCTCTTCCGTACTCTTATTGAGAATTTTGTACTGGTAGAGATTTGTAATCATTCCGTCGTCACCAATTTTATAATTGGAACCAGGCAAACGCAAAATATTGGCCTGCATAGTGGAGCGTGAAAACAAGAGTCCACCCATAGTAATCACGAGCAAACTCAAAACCACCGTGTACAACTTTAAGCGTGTAGTGTAGGCAAAAGGCTTTTTATCTTGAATATTATTTTCAGAAGCATAGCGGATCAAACCGCGTGGCTTATTGATTTTATCCATGATGTCGTCGCAGGCATCAATACAGGCAGTGCAATTTACGCATTCGAGTTGGGTGCCATTGCGAATGTCGATGCCCGTAGGACAAACCGCCACGCACTGTCCGCAATCGATGCAATCGCCCTTACCCACCGCTTCGCGATCTTCGTTTTTACGGAATCGACTGCGTAGCTCACCACGTATTTTGTCGTAGGCAATAACGATGGAGTTGCGATCGAGAAGTACACCTTGCAAACGTCCATACGGACAAACCACAATACATGCTTGCTCGCGAAACCAAGCGAATACAAAGAAAAAAGCTGAGGTGAAAACAACCAAGGCAACGAAGGTTCCCGCGTGGGCAATAGGGCCTTCTTGTATCATGCTGAACACTCTTTCTTTTCCCACCAAGTACATCAAAAAGGTATTGGCAATAATGAATGACAACACGAAGAAAATGCTCCACTTCACCGCGCGACGACGAATTTTCTCGGCGTTCCAAGGCATATTGGCAATACGCAACTGTTGCCCACGATCGCCATCGAGCCAGTACTCGATTTTCCGAAATACCATTTCCAAAAAGATGGTTTGTGGACACACCCAGCCGCAGAAAATACGACCAAAAGCCGCCGTAAATACCACCACAAAAATGACTAAGGTGATGAGCAGAATTACCAGTAAATAAAAATCTTGCGGCCAAAATACCTGACCCAAAATCACAAATTTCCTCCCTATTACGTCAAGTAACAAAAATGGCTGTCCGCCTATTTTGATAAAAGGTCCGGCAAACAGCAATGCCAGTAAACCCCAGCTCAAATAGCTGCGGTAATTTGTGTATCTACCAGAAGGCTTTTTGGGGTATATATAACTCCTCGATCCATCATCACTGATAAAGCCTACTTTATCTCGGAAGGCATCATCATTAAACTGCTCGCTCATACTATTCTAGAATTGCGTGAAATTATTTTTTTTCACCATACAAAAGTACC
>JBHYFA010000081.1:0-11712 GCA_051859825.1 Schleiferiaceae bacterium | reverse complement strand
TGTCCCGTACAAGAATTGTCGGGAGGCGCAAAGGCGCAAAGTTTTTTGGGTAATAAGCCTACACCTGTTCCGTTAGGTGCGGCATAACGGTAGCATATCCTATGGAATTTGGTTTGATTACTTGTTTTTTAAAATGCTCAGTAGTTTTTTAGGATCTTGTCTATTGTCCCAGAATGCTGTTATGATAATTTTCTTACTTATAATTTTATAGAAAATGCTGAAGTGTCCTAATGAAGCAACTCTATGTTCTTTGAAGGATGTTTTTATTGTAAATAAAGGGATTGTCAGCAATCTGTTTGGTTCTTTCGGATACCAACTTCATTAAATTTTTCGCGTATATGTTGGATTTGTTTCTCTTAACCCAATATTCTAATACGCCTACAAGCTGAAGATCTGCTGTTTTAGTCCAAACTACATTTCGTTCAGCCATTCCAAGTTTCTTTTATCCATGGCCTCTTGAGAGATCAGTGATCCATCTAAAATATCTTGCTCGCTCATTTCCAGCATTTCACTTTGCTCTTTTTCCAAGGATAAAGACTCGTTTTCTGGAATGCTTGAAGTAATGAGTTTGTCAATGGCTTCTAAAAAGTCTTTGTTATTGATGGAGAAAATTTTGTCGATCAATCCATTTCGAATTTTGTCTAGTGTTGCCATCTTTTTTTTATTCATATGTAAATTATTTGTTTTTTAAAGGTCATCCCGACACAAATATCGGGACAAGTTATGGAATGTCCTAGTCAATTTTCATTGGACCTTGTGAAGGCCACTACATGGACATTTCAAATGTACGATAATATTCCTGTTCATAGCAAAACTAAGTATGTTTTATTTATGATGAGGAACGAAGGAGGGGTAAAGCTTGTCTTTACGTCGAGTGGGATTTTGGTTTGGAGGGTGAGGATGTTAGGTGGTGAGGAAGTTGTCGGGGCGCTTTCTGCAATTCGATTGTTTGGTAGATTGGGAATGCTGTCTGGTTGTGGGGTGCGGGGTAGCTCGGTAGCAGGGATTGCCCTCTGCCTGCAAAGTACCTCCATGCGGGCGCAGCCCTCCATGCCGCGCTGCGCAGCAAGCGCCCATGCGCGCGACAGCGCACCATGCTTCACTCACGAAGCCTACATGCCCACGAAACGCCTAAACGCCTCAACCAACCAAAGTAATGAACCTCCCTTGTTAGAAACTTAACAATACAAGCTTAATTGGCAGTCCTTTTGCTTTTGTAATTTTACAAAACGCAATAATTCCAACTTTTTTATGCATCTACGGCGATTTTTTTGGCTGCTTACTATTGTACTCTTCTCTGTTGGCTCTGCTTTTGCCCAACGCCCGGCGGTGTTTTACGGCGCAGGAGGCTCTTGGGCTGATAGCGTGATGGCGAGTCTTTCCCTCGATCAGAAAATTGGCCAACTCTTCATGGTGGCGGCCTATTCGAATAAAAATCCGGATCACGAGAAGTTTATCCTCAATTTGGTGGAAAAACACCATATAGGTGGATTGATTTTTATGCAAGGCGGCCCTTATCGTCAGGCAAGATTGACCAATCTTTACCAATCGAAAGCCAAAGTACCCCTGATGATTTCCATGGATGCCGAATGGGGCCTGTCGATGCGGTTGGATAGCACCTTTGCCTTCCCGTGGAATCTCACCTTGGGTGCTATTTCCGATACGAATTTGATTTACGAAATTGGTAGGGAGATGGGCAGACAATGCAGAAGATTGGGCGTTCATATCAGCTTTGCACCGGTGGTGGATATCAATACCAATCCGGCCAATCCCATCATCAACGCTCGTAGTTTTGGGGAAGTTCCGGCAAACGTATTGGCAAAAAGTAGAGCTTTAATGCGTGGCCTTCAAGACGAAAAGGTACTGGCCTGCGCCAAACATTTCCCCGGACATGGCGATACAGATACCGACAGTCATCTCACCTTACCCCGAGTGAATCACAGTCGTGAGCGCCTCGACACGGTTGAGCTTTATCCGTTTCGTCACCTCATAGCCGATGGCTTGGGCAGTTTGATGAGCGCGCACTTGAGTGTGCCGGCCATCGAGTCGAAGCCTATACCCACCTCGGTGTCCCCCAAGGCGCTTAAAGATTTACTCCGCGATGAGTACGGTTTTACCGGTTTGGTTTTCACCGATGCGCTAAACATGAAGGGCATTACCAAGTTGTTTCCTCCGGGTACAGCCGACTTGAACGCTTTTTTAGCCGGCAACGACGTTTTGCTTTTTGCCGAAGATGTGCCCCTTGCCATCAAGATGTTTAAGAAGGCTTTGCAAGACGAGACCATCAGCATGGCGCAAATTGATGCCGCGGTGCGTCGCATTCTCTTGGCTAAAGAGTGGATGGGGCTCAATAAGCCACAAAGGGTTGATATCCGTTGTTTGCACGAAGATTTACATACTCCAAAGGCTTCATTACTAAAACGTCAGGCTTATCAAGAGGCTTTGACTTTGGTGAAAAACGTGAATCGCACCCTGCCTATTCAGGATTTGGAAGATAAAAAAGTAGCCCTCGTGACCGCGGGTACCGACGTGCAACCCTATTTTCTTCGTGGATTAAAAAACCATCAACCCATAACGCATTTTCATCTTACCGAGTCAAACGCCCAGGATATTCTCAACAAACTTGCGGGTTTTGATAAAGTTATACTCGGATTGTTTACCTCTGGCGCGAGTCCGTGGAAATCCTATAAGTATGCCGGTTACATCAAATCCTTTACGGGTCAATTGGGAATGCAGAACAACTTTGTACTCACCGTTTTTGGCAATCCCTATGGCTTACGCGATTTTCCTCAGGCGGAACGCGCCTCAGCCATTTTATTGGCTTACCAAAACGATGTGGATGCAGCCGAAATTGCGGCCCAAATCATTTATGGCGCACGCTCACCTAAGGGTAAATTGCCGGTTTCCATTGGGAAAACTTGGCCGGCAGATATGGGTTTTTACTTCCCGTCAAATGGTCGATTGCGCTATGGCTTACCCGAGGAGGTGGGCTTTGACTCTAAGAAGTTGAGCCGCATCGATGCCTTGGTAAATGAAGCCATAAAAGAGCAGGCAACGCCCGGTGCTCAGGTGCTGGTAGCACGCAGGGGCGTGGTGGTGTATCACAAGGCTTTCGGGCATCATACCTACGAAAAAAAAAAGCCTGTTGACCTGTTCGACCTCTACGATATTGCGAGCATCACCAAGATTTCGGCCTCCGTACTCGCCTTGATGTATATGACCGATCGAGGCGCCTTCGATCTCGATGCGAGTTTGGGTGATTATTTACCGGAGTTGAAAGGTACAGACAAGGCAAATCTCAATATTCGAGATATACTGTCCCATCAGGCCGGTCTGCCCGCTTGGATTCCTTTTTTTTTGAAAACGATGAAGGATGGAAAGTTAGACTCTTTAGTATATCAATCCCAAAGATCCTTTACCCACAACAAGCAAGTTGCCGATAATATTTTCATTCAAACGGCTTACCGCGACAGCATACTAAAAACGATTAATCGTACTCCTCTCAAGCCTTTGGGCAATTACCTCTACAGCGATTTAGGCTACTACTATTTTCAACGAATGATAGAGAATTATACCCGACAACCGATTGACGAATTTCTAAACGAATATTTCTACGAGCGTATTGGTGCGCATCGTTTGCGGTATAAGCCTCGCAATTATTTTCCCTTAGATGAAATTATTCCTACCGAGAACGATAAAACTTGGCGAAAGCAATTGATCCACGGTTTTGTACACGATCAAGGTGCAGCCATGTTGGGTGGAGTAGCGGGGCACGCGGGTTTGTTTTCCAATGCCAATGACTTGGCTAAATTGATGCAGCTTTATTTGAATGAAGGAAGCTACGGTGGACAGCGGTTTATCGACTCATTGACCATTCGTGAATTTACACGTTGTCAGTTTTGCGAACCCAAGAAGAATAGACGAGGCGCGGGGTTTGACAAGCCACAACTTTCAGGTTCAGGACCTACTTGTGGTTGTTTGTCTATGGATAGTTATGGACATTCAGGCTTTACGGGCACCTTAGCTTGGGTAGATCCTGAGGAGGAAATCATTTATATCTTTTTGTCAAACAGGGTGTTCCCCGATGCCGAGAACAAGAAGCTTCTGAGTCTTTCGGTGCGTACACGCATTCAGGAAATCATTTACGAATCTTTCATTCCTTGATAATGCCTAATTCGATGGCTTTTGTTAGGCTATTTGGTTTTGCAATTCTCATGGTCTTGCCAACTTACAGCATTGGTCAAGTAAGTATTTCACGAGCATTTGATAAGCAAATGGATCGGCTCTATCGGTTTCAGTCTTCATCTTCAGATATCAAAAATGTTCGAGTCAAAGAGGAAGAGGGTCGCTTACTGTGGGCTGTACTATACTGGAATGCGTTTTTATTGGAAAATGATGAAGATTTGGTTGCTAAAATGGACTCAATTTTTGAATTGGGTTTTGCCGAGAAGAAAGGTAGTGATGAGGCTCGAGCTGTGCGCCTTTTCACCGGAATGCTAAAAATGCGTATGCACCTTATTCAGGATGAGTATTTTAAATCAATTGTTACTTACCGAAAAATTGAGACGGATATTCGGTTTTTTCTCAAGAAGGATTCGCAAAACGATTGGGAGAAATTGATTCAGGGGCTGTACCATTTGTTTGGAGGAGCGGGAGCCAAGCAGAATCTTAAGGTGCGCATGATGCTATTATTTATGCCCGCTCCAGATGAAGATAAGGGGTTGAAAATCATGAAAGAATTGGCGACGTCTAGTGACATTTTGGTTTTTACCGAAGCCAATTATTTCCTCGGAAAGTATTATTCAGAGCTCAATGCCAACATGGATGTAGGTTTGAAATACTTCCGTATCATTCAAGAAGCATTTCCGCAGAATCCTATTTTCCTTTTTGAATGTGCTAAAAATTCGGCTGGTAGTCTAAGAATAGACTTTTTGCAAAAGCTTGATAATGAAATAAAAGAAAATCGCTTTATTCAGCCTGAGGTAGCCATTCGATTTTTAGAGCAGGTTGAAATTGCCTTGAAAGATTGATGCTTAATCTAGTCCGAAACCGACTAACTTAAATTTTCTGTCGGTTTTTGTTTTTAGAATATAGCCGTCTTGCGTCACACCTTCTTTATCGGTATAGCGGTGGAGTAGAAAATACTTAGTTTCATTGATTACCTCAATTCGGTATCCTTTAGGTACTCTCCCCAGAATATCTGATTGGATATCGGGCTCAGAAAAAACCATTGTTGATTCGGTCACTTCCCAGCCATAATGCAATGAAAATCCCGGGTGATTGAAATATTTTGAAATGGGTTTTTCAGACAAGGGGAGTGCGTAATAGAGAACAGCAATGAAAAAGGTCAGCCACAATAATTTCTGAGGTTTAAGGAAATTCTCTTTTTTCTGCTCCTTCAAGTATGCTAGATATTCTTTTTTCTGCGCAAGTTGTTTTTCCTTTACAAAATAGAGCTCACAAACCGATAGCAGCTCAATGAAGTAGTTTTGTTTTTTTGATATTGGCTCGTTGTTCGACAAACCTTCGTACCGCAGTAATTTCTGGTCGAATATTTCTCTTTCCTTAGGGTTGTATAAAATTCGGTAGGCTTCGTTTACGTCCTTATATTTTTCAGCCCAAAATGTATCATCACCATCATTTTTATCAGGATGATATTTCATCGCCAACTTTCGGTACGCCGTTTTTATTTCCTTTTTTGTGGCGTCTTGCTTGACCCCTAGAATATGATAGTAATTCTTGAATTCCATTGCGCTGAAGGAGATTTTTTAAAGGGCTTACAGATTTTTATAATCTCCTTTCCAAGATGTTACTACACCATCGGAAATAACAACCATGAATGTGTGTTGTAGTTTTCGCAGTTTATTGGTAAAGGTTTTATACTGCCAAATTTCAACCTGTTCCTTTCGTTTTTTCTTTTTTACCACGCTATCGGGCTTGCCTACATTTATTACCAGTAATTGCACGGGCATGCCTTCCCAGAGTTCACCTTTTTCAAATTTTTTGGCTTCATCCGACCCGTATTCCTTTTTGATTAAGCCAATGATTTTTTTTTTGATTAAAACCAAATCGTTTAGCGTATGACTTATTTGGTGGTCAGCTTGAAGAATTTTGTTTTTATGTATTTTGTTTTCAATAATTTGATTTGATATCGTTTCGAAGAAATAGTAAATTCCGTATATGCTTACCAAGCCTAAGATGATATGTTCTATGCTAATTCCAGACTGCATGTCCCTTTAGATATTTATGATATCGCTTACTTCGCCAACTCTGTTTTTAACGGCGATAACGATACTGATGAATGCGTACAACATCTTTAGCATTGTTCCAAAGAGAAAACCCAAAAAGGTAGCCCAAGCGCTTTTTACGCCTTGTTTAAATGCCCTCCCGATGATAATTTCACCAATAAATGCACCGATAAATGGCCCGATAATGATACCGAAGGGAGGAATTAGTAAGAGCCCTAGCACCATCCCAATGAATGCAAGGAGGGATGAAAACCAGTGGGCGCCGTATTTTTTTGAGAAATAAGAAGGTATTATAAAATCCAAAATGGTGATTGCCAAGGCGGCTGTTCCTAGTATCCAAAGCCAGTTTGAAGGAATGTCAATCCACTTGGTGAATTGCAAACAAATTACCCCAACAAATGAAAGTGGAGGTCCGGGAATGATGGGCAAAAACGCACCGATAAGTCCGCTTAATATCAGAATAATTCCGATGCTCAGTAAAAAATAATCCATAGATATGAAGGAAAAAAAACTCCCGCAATATACGGGAGTTTTAATAATCTAATAGCGAAGAATTGCGGTTATTGGTTTATCAAATTCTGTTTCGCCGTTATTGATGAAATCGACCATTCCTCCATTGAGTAATGTTTGTTCCGCGATTTCGTCAATGACGTCGTCATAATCACCTGCCAGTTCGGGCTTATCAAGGAGCTGAATATTTCCTTCGTGAAAACGCGCCGGCTGACGATAATCTTTTTGGGTTACCAAATGCGCTACTCTACCTTGACGGGCAAGTTTGTAGATATCGGAAACGATGGAAGATATTTTCTCCGGTGAAATACCGTTTTTCAAGGCATTGAGTCTATTAATCTTTTGCTCACGCATGGATTTACCCACCTCTTTCCAAATTTCGCTTAGCCAGGTAGAGGCATTATCGGATGAACGAGAGCCGTCGAGCTGGGCAATGATATTTTGTCCGTGACGGGTTTTTTTCAGGAAGTAATCGCGAATTCTTCTTACACCAACAATAACGATGGGAAGCGACTCCTGGCGCATCACTTTATCTAAAGCTTCATCAACTTCACGGAAAAACTCTTCGGTATAGCGATCTTCGGTGTCGGAAAAACTCTTCTCCAAGGTATTGGCGGCAATACGCGGATTCTCCATTGGGAAGCCTTCCATTTCGGCATTTTCACCAAAAGTATCCTCACTAGCCTCGAAGATATCCGCCTTTTCTTTGGAAAGGGTAAGTACGTAATAACGCAAACTTTTATTGATACCTACAATGATGTCACGGGTTGCAAAGTTTTTGTCCACCACCACGCGATTGGTAAGGTCAAAAGGAAAACGTTTTATCATACCTATCTTTTCGCCGAGGAAAATACCGAGACCATCAAGATTATTTTGATGATCAATGATTTGTATAAAGCTGTCAAATCGCTTAAGCCATTGGTCAGCCGCTCTTTTATCCATTTCGCTGTGCAGACGATCAGCGAGTTCGTTGCGAAGATTTTTTAGTAGAATGGGGTCTTGGGTAACACCTGGGGCGGTTCGATGGGTTTTCATGGTAACCGTAATGCTCGGATAAGAGGCATTGCGAATTAAATCATCGACAAAGTGTATTTTCATACGGTGATTTTTTGGGGTTAGTAATATTTATTTTGGTATAAAGTTTTTTTTGTCACCTTGGACTTATCAAATGGTAATCAATCTGAAGCTAAACGCCAATCAATTCGATTTTGACATATAAAAAAACCGATGCAATTTACCTTATATTTTCAAATCGCACAAACCTTTAGGTTCATTTTAGCATAAAGTGTTGGATGGCTGTGAGGAGCTCACGATACTTCCAGTGAAGCAGCTCATTTTCATCTATGATTCTCATGCCACTGTGATAAAAGACTTCGCATGCACAAGAATATATTTTTTGGCTTCCTTCAGCAACAATTTTCTGTAAAGCATCATCGTTTACGATCTCTTCACCTTGCTGAAGTCGCACCCAGTAGGTTTCAGCTTCTTCCATTATCCGCGTTTCTAAAGAAAGAAGTAGGTCTTCAAATTCACCCTGTTTCGGATTATTATGAATGCTCTGCGCCAAACACCGACCAATTCCGGCAAAGGCCATCGCCATGCAGAAGCGCGCGAAGGGTATGAATCCGAGTTTGTGAATGGCGTAGGCATGGGGGTTAATGACTTCTCCAATTTTGAATTTACCCATTATCGGAGCATATTCACAACTGATACTGAATGAGGAGGTGGGGCGCATGGCAAAGCCTTCCCATCGATGGTCAATGTTTACCAAATTTCCCGCGATAACCAAACTTACGGGATCGGCATTTTCGTCGAGGGAATTTACGGTAAAGTGTGAAGCGTGACCGGCTCCCGTGCATTTGCCCCAGTTGCCGGAAACAACCGTGTGTCCGAATTTCGACTCCAGCATACCACTAAGCTGACCACTTCCTGCCAAACAGGCTTGAGGGTGAGCGAAGACTTTTTCCGCCAGCACGTGCGAAAAGAATCCTGAGAAATATCCCGCTCCTGCGCCTAAATTCACACACCAGCCGGCACTGCCAAATATGCTGCTGTAGTGATGAATAGTCTTTAATCCTTCGGGCAGACTCCATTCGAGTCCACCATATACTTTGGGAACAAAACCTAAAAAAATCTTCTTTTGGTGAAGTTCTTTCAATAAAAACGAGGGAAGCCCATCTGCTTGATAGGCTTCCACGGAAATTTCGGTATTCATGTCTAAAAATGCATGGGTATCTAAAGACTTTTTGCCGCCTCGTGCAATCGGAGTAGGGGAGCCATAAAGCTTTCTAGTTGATTGATGTCGAGCTGACTGGCGGCGTCGCAAAGTGCTTCTGAAGGACAAGGATGGGTTTCAATAAACAAGCCGTCGATGCCGGTTCCTACGGCCGCGCGAGCGAGTACATTTAAGTACTGACGAGCACCTCCGGTTGGGTCGGCACTAGGAATTCCGTACTTGCGGATAGAATGCGTAACGTCGAACACCACGGGATAGCCCGTTTCAGCCAAATGATAGAAGGCTCGTGGATCTACAATCAAATCGTTGTAGCCAAAGGTGTAACCACGTTCGGTGAGGATGATTTGATGGTTTCCGGTGCTTTCTACTTTTTGTACGGGCTTCACCATATTCTCGGGTGCTAAAAACTGCCCGTGTTTCAGGTTGATTACTTTTCCGGTTTTTCCGGCTTCCTCCACCAGGGTAGTTTGCATAACCAAATAGGCCGGGATTTGAATCACATCCAATACTTCTCCGGCAGCTTTGGCTTGCGAGGGGTGGTGGATGTCGGACAAAATAGGGAAGCCAAATTCCGTTTTTATGCGTTGAAGGATTTTCAAGCCCTCATCCAATCCGGGGCCGCGATAATACTCTACCGACGAGCGATTGTCTTTGGTAAACGATGATTTGAATATGATGGGCACACCGCTTTTTTCACTGTAGTTTTTGAGCTGTTCGGCGACGCGCATCATAATGCTTTCGTCTTCAATTACACAGGGTCCACTAATGAGAAAAAGCTCAGGCGCTCCACAAGTGATATTGCCTACTTGTATGGTGTTTTTTGACATAGGTATCGAAATAAATGAAATATCAGAACTGACAAATATATGGGTATTGCCGCCGCAAAAGCAACCTTTTTTTTAGTGAGTTATAACTCGTGTATTGTTGATTTCTTTTTAATCCATTTGCTTGCATTTTTTGTATCCTAAAGTACTTTGGCAGTGTAAACGTTCGCTATTGGACACGACATTTGTTTTCGGGTCTTAACGAACCACTTATTAAATTTCAAATTACACCTATGCCTCGTACACGTACTGCGAAGAATAAAAAGGTATTTGTTTTAGATACCTCCGTAATCCTTTATGATCACCGATCTTTGTTTGAATTCCAAGAGCATGATGTAGCCATTCCTATTTCGGTTTTAGAAGAATTGGATAACTTTAAAAAGGGAAGTGACACCAAAAATTTTGAGGCTAGGCAGTTTATTCGAGCCTTAGAGGAGATTGCTTCGGTGTCTTCATTGCAATCCTGGCAACCGATAAACGGTAAAGAAAAAGGTCGTTTTAGGGTGGTGATGAGCAAGATTGCCAAAGAAATAGATGCCAACCAGGTATTTATGGGTAATAAAATGGATCATCAGATTATCAATGCGGCTTTGAGTTTGAAAGAGGAGGAGCCTGAGCGCACGGTGATATTGGTAACCAAGGATATCAATTTACGCTTGAAAGCTCGCGCCCTTAATATGCAGGCTGAGGATTACGAAACGGGCAAGGTAAAAGATGTAGAGCGTTTGTACAAAGGAAACGGGAGTGTAGATGGATTTCCTCAAGCGCTGATTGATGCACTTCACAAAAAGACCTTCGTTCCTTTGGAAAAAGTCCAACAAAAACTACCCGATTTCGACCCCAAAGCCAATGAGTATTTTGTTTTAACTGGAAGTAAATCAACGGCCTTAGCGTATTACAACTCTCGTGAAGAGCGTTTGGAATTGGTCGAAAAGCGTCAGTGCTACGGAATTAAGCCGCGCAATGCTGAGCAGGCTTTTGCACTTCATGCGGTTTTGAATCCCGATGTGAAGCTCGTTTCTCTTTCAGGGGTTGCCGGAACGGGAAAAACCTTGTTGGCCTTAGCTGCCGCCCTCGAGCAGCGCCGTGAATACCGTCAGGTGTATTTGAGCAGACCCATTGTGCCATTGTCTAATAAGGACTTAGGCTACTTACCTGGTGATATGAAGGCCAAAGTTGATCCCTACATGCAGGCCTTGTGGGACAATCTAAAGCACATTAAAAATCAGTATAAGGAAACGGATAAAGAGTTTAAGTCGATCGACGAAATGGTTCAGTCGGAAAAAATAGTTGTTACTCCCTTGGCCTATATTCGTGGTAGGAGTTTGTCTAACGTTATTTTCATTGTGGATGAAGCCCAAAATCTTACGCCCCACGAGATAAAAACGGTGATTACACGGGCGGGGGAGAACGCTAAGTTTATTTTCACGGGGGACGTTTTTCAAATAGATACGCCTTACTTAGACGAACACTCCAACGGACTTTCCTACATGATAGACAAGCTGGCGGGAAATGATTTGTTTGCCAGTGTAGTACTAGAAAAGGGGGAGCGCTCTGAACTAGCAAACGTGGCCAATGCGCTCCTCTAATCGTACATTATTTCTGCTGTTTTTCTTAGGATTGCTGATTCCAAGAATAGTGGTGTTGTTCCATCAGGATATGCTTCCTGATTTGGATGAAGCCGCAGTGGGTATGCACGTTCAGAATCTGTTAAGTGGAATACCGGTGAGCGTATATTTTCCGGGTCAAGCTCATAATTTTCTCTTATTGGAAATGTTGGTTTTGATTCCTTTCAGCTTCCTTTTTCCGACGTCTTTATTGATTCTAAAAATTGCCCCACTGATTATCTTTCTAGGTGCGATGTTTTTTCTTTTAAAATCTGTTGAGCCAGACC
>JBHYFA010000080.1:0-11798 GCA_051859825.1 Schleiferiaceae bacterium | reverse complement strand
AAACGCAAAAAAGAGAAAAAGGCGCGTAACGACTCTTGCTTAACGTCCTAGGGATTTTTGAGAGTGAAACAAGATTACAAAAAATTTTTCAAACTACGTCTTTGAGAATACTTGACAATGTTATAAATAACAGCAACAACAAAGACACCTCCAAGAAGTATTGCCAAAAACTCTACTTTACCCCCTCCAAAAAATTGCGCAACCAAACCAGGAATCAAAATTACCAATGCAACCTTAGCTAAAAATACGACTAACGAAAAAAGTCCTTTACTGATGGATTTAATCTTCTGCATAATGATGAGTTTCGTAGAGTTTAAAATCTTGAGCAAATGTAAAACAAAAAATCGGAATTAGAATATTTTCGACAAAAAATTTTCTTTTGCTTTTTCAAGTCGTTTAACGAACAATTTGCATTCATTGTTCACAAATCAATACAGCACTCTCAAAAAAAACGCATTCATATTTCAGGCTAAATATTCACAAAAACACGAGGCTTATTCACATTCGGTGTGAACTAATTTTCCCGTTTTGGGAAAAAAAGTATTTTCCCGTAGTGGTTATCAACAAAACCAAAGAATTGAAATCAGTTGAGATTACTACAATGTTAATAAGTGCTAGTCATTGTGAAAAAGTAAAGCATTTTACTAAAGCATTTATTTTAAAAATTTGAAGTGTTCAAAAAGGGAAAAAATCTCTTTATGCACCAAAAACCAATCGCAAATTTACAATCAATTGAAATATAAACCCATGACTGAAAAGATTATGAATGAGCCCATTTTGCAGGAAAATAAAAATCGCTTTGTTTTATTTCCTATCCAGCACCACGACATCTGGGAATACTATAAAAAGCAGGAAGCGAGTTTTTGGACAGCAGAAGAAATCGACCTCCATCAGGATATTACAGATTGGGACAGTAAATTGAATGATGACGAGCGCTACTTCATCAAGCACATCCTTGCTTTCTTTGCTGCATCCGACGGAATCGTAAATGAAAATCTTGCGGAGAATTTCGTGAATGAAGTACAATATACAGAAGCCAAGTTCTTCTATGGATTCCAAATCATGATGGAAAACATCCATTCGGAGACCTATTCCCTCCTTATTGATACATATATTAAGGACAAGGAAGATGCTGACCGTCTCTTCAATGCCATTGAAAACTTCCCCGCCATTAAGAAAAAAGCCGATTGGGCTTTGCGCTGGATTGAATCCCTCTCTTTTGCTGAGCGCCTTATTGCTTTCGCAGCGGTGGAAGGAATCTTCTTTAGCGGGTCATTCTGTTCCATCTTCTGGTTGAAAAAACGCGGACTCATGCCCGGACTTACCTTCTCAAATGAGTTGATCTCTCGTGATGAAGGT
Organism: Schleiferiaceae bacterium; assembly: GCA_051859825.1. Taxonomy (GTDB): domain Bacteria; phylum Bacteroidota; class Bacteroidia; order Flavobacteriales; family Schleiferiaceae; genus CSBr16-58. Next base: position 10,439 of record JBHYFA010000080.1, on the reverse strand, counting down.
TTACACTGTGATTTTGCTGTGCATCTACACAACAACCATTTGGTAAATAAAGTACCTAAAGAAAGAATTCGTCAAATCATCGTTGAAGCCCTCGATATCGAAAGAGAGTTTATCACTGAAAGCTTACCGGTGAAACTCATCGGTATGAACTCCGACTTGATGACGCAATACCTAGAGTTTGTTGCCGACAGACTCCTCGTTGAACTCGAATGTGAAAAAGAGTACAACGTAAGCAATCCTTTCGATTTCATGGAAATGATTTCTCTACAAGGAAAAACAAACTTCTTCGAGAAGCGCGTAGGTGAATACAAAAAAGCCTTCGTGAAAACCGGTCAAACCGATGTCAAAGAAGAGAAGGCAAACACCTTCAGCTTCGACGACGAATTTTAATTCATGTCTGTCTATAAAGTCCGATAGCTTCGTTATGCTCAATTCAAAATCAGGTCATTTACCTAAGTAAACTCCCTGATTTTGAATTATCGCAAGCTTCGATCTCAAACTTTCTAGACCAGACACACTAACTTTAATGACTGACTCTAATTAACATCAACGCACTAATCTGATTTACCATGTTTGTAATAAAAAGAGATGGCCGTAAAGAACCTGTAAAGTTCGATAAAATCACGGCTCGAATCGAAAAACTCTGCTACGGCCTCAGCGAAATTGTCAACGCCACTACCGTTGCAGTAAAAGTAATCGAAGGTATCTACGACGGTGTTTCAACCACAGAGCTCGACTCGTTGGCAGCGGAAATCTCTGCTTCCATGACTACCCGTCACCCTGATTACGCTAAACTAGCCGCGCGCATCGCCGTTTCTAACCTACATAAGAATACCGAAAAGTCGTTTACCGACACCATGCGTGCACTACACACCTACGTCAACCCCAAAACCAACCTACACTCTCCGCTTATCGCCGACGATGTGATGGAAGTGATTGAAGCCAATGCCGACAGATTGGATTCTAATATTATCTACGATCGTGATTTTGGCTACGACTACTTCGGTTTCAAAACCCTAGAGCGTTCGTACCTTCTACGTATCAACGGTAAAATCGTAGAACGGCCTCAGCACATGCTCATGCGTGTATCAATAGGTATCCACAAAGAGGACATCGAATCGGCATTGAAAACCTACGAGTTGATGTCGAAGAAGTTTTTCACGCACGCCACACCTACCCTCTTCAATGCGGGTACGCCCAAGCCGCAAATGTCGTCGTGCTTCCTTCTCACCATGAAGGATGACAGCATCGACGGAATTTACGATACCTTGAAGCAGTGTTCCAAAATTTCCCAATCTGCGGGAGGTATTGGTCTATCGATTCACAACGTACGCGCAACCGGAAGCTACATCCGTGGAACCAACGGAACCAGTAACGGTATTGTACCGATGCTCCGCGTATTCAACGACACCGCCAGATATGTTGACCAAGGTGGAGGAAAACGCAAAGGATCTTTCGCTATTTATCTTGAGCCTTGGCACGCCGACATCATGGATTTCCTCGATTTGAAGAAAAATCACGGAAAGGAAGAAATGCGCGCTAGAGACTTATTCTTCGCCCTTTGGATGTCTGACCTTTTCATGGAACGCGTAGAAACCGACGGATCTTGGACACTGATGTGCCCCAACGAATGTCCAGGTCTTTACGATACCTACGGCGAAAAATTCCGCGAACTCTATGAAGGCTACGAAGCAGCTGGCAAGGGCAGAAAAACCATCAAAGCAAGAGAGCTTTGGACAAAAATTGTAGAATCACAGATTGAAACCGGCACGCCTTACATCCTTTATAAGGACGCTGCCAACGAGAAGTCTAACCAAAAGAATCTCGGTACCATTCGCTCTTCAAACCTCTGCACCGAAATCTTAGAATACACCTCCCCTGATGAGGTAGCAGTTTGTAACCTTGCATCTTTGGCTCTTCCAATGTTTATCGAAGATGGAGAGTTTAACCACCAATTGCTTTACGATGTAACCTACCAGGTAACCAAAAACCTCAACAAAGTAATCGATCGCAATTACTATCCTGTACCCGAAGCGCGCAATAGCAACATGAAACACCGTCCGGTTGGTCTCGGTATCCAAGGTTTGGCCGACGCCTTTATCATGCTGCGTATGCCTTTTACCAGCGAAGAAGCCAAGCAGCTCAATAAAGATGTTTTTGAGACCATCTATTATGCTTCACTTTGTGCCTCGCGCGACGAAGCTAAGGAACACGGAGCGTACGAAACCTTTAAAGGCTCACCCATCTCCGAAGGAAAATTCCAATTCGACCTTTGGAACATCGACGCCTCCGAACTAAGTGGCCGATGGGACTGGGAAAGTCTTCGCAAAGACGTAATGGAAGTAGGAGTACGTAACTCTCTTCTTTTGGCCCCCATGCCTACAGCTTCAACCTCGCAAATCCTAGGAAACAACGAGTGCTTTGAGCCTTACACCTCCAACATCTACACCCGTAGAGTACTCAGTGGGGAGTTTGTGGTAGTAAACAAGCACCTGCTTCTCGACCTCGTAGAATTAGGTTTGTGGGATGAAGACATGAAAAACGAAATCATCCGTGCCAACGGTAGTATTCAGCATATCGATATCATCCCTGATGAAATCAAGGAGCTCTACAAAACCGTTTGGGAGATGAGCATGAAAGACATCATTGACATGGCTGCCGATCGCGGTGTGTTCATTGACCAGTCACAGAGTCTGAACCTTTTCGTGGAGAGTCCAAACTTGGGTAAACTCACCTCCATGCATTTCTATGCTTGGAAAAAAGGATTGAAAACCGGTATGTACTACCTGCGCACTAAGTCGGCCACCGACGCAATTAAGTTTACCGTAGCCAAGAAAAACCAAGCACAGCCCATCACTGCAAAATCAATTAACGCCGTAAAAGAAAACGGAACCAAAGAACTTGCAGAAAAGCGTGCCCAAGAATTACTGGCTAGTCAGGGAGCGAATAACGGCTATACCCCCGAAGAAGCCATCGCTTGCTCAATTGATAATCCTGACGAATGTGAAGCCTGCGGTTCATAAACCATAGGAATTCCTCATAACAAAAAAAGCCGTGAGTTAAAATATAACTCACGGCTTTTTTTATCTCTATCAGACTATCTAGTGGCTGTCTATAAAGTCCGAATTTATGAACAGACTCTACTTAACTATGATAAAAACCTCAGCACTCATAGCCTCACCATAAGACTGATGATGCCCATTTCCAAACTGCATTGTCAAAGTATATTCACCAGGCTCTAGTTCCAATTCAGCCTCAGAACTACCATCGCCATAATGCAAATTCTGCGCATCCATAGGAATGACTTCACCTAATGGCAATGGCCCTCCATTGATAATAATATGATGGTGTCCAGAATGTTCAATCAACGGCCCGGCTGGATCAACCGACATGCCTTCAACACCCATAAGAACGGTGAAAGGACTGCTTACTTCATCTCCATCTTGGAGATTCTCAAAAAACACTCGTGCACCATCGGGAATAGATAGATAATCCACCTCCTCCTCTTGCTGTTGAACTTCAGCCGGCTGGGATGTATTTGATTGACAAGAGAACAAACCAAAAGCTAAGGCGCCAATGGCAAAAAACTTAAACGACTTTTTCATAATTCTAAAATTTATTAAACAAAAATACAGAGCTACACGGGTTCGCCTCAAAGGGCGGTTTCAATTTATTGAAATTTTATAAGTATCTGATTTTTCTCAACCGATTGTCCTTCATTTACCTCAATGCTCTCAACCACACCTTCAGAATCAGCTTTGATGTTGTTCTCCATCTTCATCGCTTCAAGCACCAAAAGCGGAGTTCCCTTCTTCACTTCATCGCCCGGGGAAACCAACACTTTCAAAACCAAACCCGGCATCGGAGCTTTAAACTCCTTGTTTCCAGCCGCCAACAAATCTTTCAATCCCATTTTCTCCAACATCAAATCCAAAGACGTGCGATAGGGAACTTCAATGATTTGACCATCAAGCGACACACTAAAGGTCTTACCCTCATTGGATATCACACGAACATCAATGCTGCGGTTGCCAATACTGTAGATGTAATGCCCGGGAGCGATTTGTCTGCGATTGATTGATTTTGAAACACCATTAATTTGGTAGTTTCCGTCCTCTCCTTCGATGGTAAAGACTTGGTCTTGAATATTGGTTTCGATCATGATGATTTAGGTTATAAGTTAAATGTTATAACGCGATGAATCGCGTTAAACGTTAAAAGTTTTTTCAATTATACGCGAAAATTGTTCAGGTTTTTCGGCGTGAAGCCAGTGTCCAGCATCCTCGATGGTTTCCACAATTGCATTGGGAAAATGCGTGTGGATAGAATCGAAAGATTCTGAGTTGATGTAATCTGACTTATCGCCTCGGACAAAAATAGTTTCTCCATCATAGGTAGCAATGGCTGGAAGTCCAGCTCCGATTTTTTCAATATCGGCATCAATTTGCTGCAAATTAAATCGCCAGGTATAGATACCACTTTCCGTGCGGTGGAGGCTCTTTAGGAGAAAAAAACGAATGCCTTCGTGGCGGATTTTTTCTCCCAAGCTATCCTGAGCTTCCACCCTTGAATGTGGCTGCTGGGCCTGAACATGCTTCAAGGCATCGATGATTTCGCTATGATGTACGGGGTAATGGTGGGGGGCAATATCCGCTACCACGAGCTTTTCGACTTTCTCCGGAAATAATGTTGCAAAAAACATCGCTGTTTTCCCTCCCATTGAATGACCTAGAATACCTGCCTGCTCGATTTGATGAGCATTGAAATATTCTGCTAAATCATCGCTGAGTTCGTGATAATCGTGCGGGGCTGACCACGGCGAACGACCATGATTTCGCTGATCAAGGATGTGCACGGTTCGCCCGAGTTTCTCAGCCCACTGCTTGCCCAGTGTATTCCAATTATCACTCATCCCGAAAAGTCCGTGAAGAATAATCAATGGCTTTCCTTGTCCGTAAACACGTGAAAAGAGTTTCATGAGCGCTTGATTGCTTTTGACTTTTTATATACGGGAACGGAGCTGCATGCTTCGCCAAAGAGCAAACTTCCTGCGAAATTTCTAATGCGCTGAGCGAGGATAACATAGGCATCGGGGCCAACATCAGGACGATTACAGCCTTTCAACACCACGGGTTTATCTTGCAGATTTTGAAAATCGAGCTTGGCAATACGCAAGTTCAAAGCTTCCTTTTCTGCTTGTTCGGGCTGTGTGCTTATTACCCATTGTGTATGTTCACCAAGACGCGCACCCACAATCATGAAAGCCCAAAGCGGAACGATGGCGTCGTCTCCGCAGAATACGTTGACCATTTTACCGGCATACTGCGTCCAATCATGTTGATCGATAGCTTCCCGGAAAGCTTTCTCGCGCAAGAGTCCGCCTTCACTAAACTGAAGTATATCCAATTGAATGATGCTCTGACGCGGTAGAAGCTCATCGATATCTAATACAACGAGCTTAGAGTTTGCCACTCTATTGATGATTTCACCTTCTGTACTCATACGCTTAAAACATTCCCAGTTCCAACCTTGCTTCTTCGCTCATCATATCTTTTGTCCATGTTGGCTCAAAGGTGATTTCCACCTCAACATTTTTCACCTCACCAACGGTTCCCACCTTTTGTTTTACTTCCTCGGGTAAACTTTCCGCCACTGGACAATTGGGCGAAGTCAAAGTCATGAGGATTTTCACATCGCCTTCTTCACTCACTTGTACGTCGTATATCAAGCCCAGTTCGTAAATATTTACGGGGATTTCTGGGTCGTAAATGGTGGAGAGTTCCTGAACAATCTCTTCACCCGTTTTTATCATTTGATCTTCGGTAAGCATAATCAATTCAAATTATTGCCTTGTAGCGCTAAGGCGTAAAACTTTATTTGCTTAATCATGGAAACAAGTCCATTAGCTCGAGTAGGAGACAAATGCTCCTTAAGGCCGATTTTCTCTATAAACTCGGTATCGGCTTCGAGAATATCTTTAGGCGATTGTCCGGAAAACACCCGAATCATCAGGGCGATGATGCCTTTGGTGAGAATGGCGTCGGAGTCTGCCGTAAAAGCCACATTACCATTTTCATCTTTATCGGCATGCAACCACACACGAGATTGGCATCCCTTAATCAAGTTGTCATCAGTTTTATACTGCTCATCAATAAGAGGGAGTTCTTTCCCTAGATTAATGATGTATTCGTAGCGTTCGGTCCAATCATCGAAAAAGTCAAATTCATCAACGATTTCTTGTTGTATATCGGGGATATTCATTTCTATTTAGCATTAAATTCCAATATGGTTCAATCTGTCATCCTCTGCATCGGTCTGATTCTGACGAATGCGCTCACAGTCAATAGGCCCCATTCCGTCGGGTGCGGGGAAGGCTTCACTACTAACATTCAAGCTCGAATCGGAATAGCATTTTCGCATAAACAAAGCCCAAGTAGGAAGAGCAACCGTTGCCCCCTGGCCATAAGCCGTTCCACGAAAATGCGCCGATCTATCTTCACAACCAGCCCAAACAGCAGTTACAAGATTGGGTACCATACCTACAAACCAACCATCACTATTGTTCTGCGTGGTACCCGTTTTTCCCGCTATTTGATTTTCGAAGCCATAGGGAAAACCCGTAACCACGTTATGATAGTGATTATAATTACCGGCTTTCAAACGCAATCTTGCGCCTGTACCTTGGGTGGTTACACCTTTGAGAATTTCGATCATGGTATAGGCATCGCGTTCGTTCATGATTTCGTTGGTGTAAGGCGTAAATTCCTGCAGAACCGTTCCGTTTCGATCTTCAATTCTGGTAATCATCAATGGCTGCGTATATACACCTCCATTGATGAAAGTGGTGTATGCCCCAGCCAGTTCATAAATTGACATATCGATGGTTCCCAAAGCGATGGAGGGCAACATGGGGATTTCACCCGACACCCCCATACTTCTCGCCATGTTCACAACCGGCTCAGGGCCAATTTGCTTCATCAAAAAAGTTGTCACGGTATTCACGGAATTGGCCAAAGCATTCCGAAGTGTTCGGATTTCACCATAAGTTTTGTTGGAGTTTTCCGGACACCAATCCTGCATCAAACCGTACATACCTTTTTCAATACACGTTAGCACGTCGGGGACTTCAAAGCAGGCGGTATATTTTTTCTGCTTGATGGCTGTTGAATACACGAAGGGTTTAAATGTAGATCCTACTTGTCTTCGCCCGGTATATACATGATCGAATTTAAAATGCTTAAAGTTGATTCCTCCTACCCAGGCTTTAACAAATCCGGTAAAAGGATCAATGGAGATCATACCCGTGCGATAAAATTGCTTGTAGTAGTGAATGGAATCAAGGGGGCTCATCACCGTATCGATATCACCCTGCCAACTAAAAACACTCATTCGGACGGGGGTTTCAAACACCTCCCTGATACTATCCTCCGATATCCCTTCAGCCTTCATGGAACGGTAGCGATCAGTTCTTCGCATTGCTTGAGTTAATATCCGATCGATTTGCTCATTATTGATTTTTGAAAATGGGAATCCCTGCTTGTTGCCATCAACCTTAAAAAACACCCTCTGCAGATTACTCATGTGCTCCTCGACCGCCTCTTCAGCATAGGTTTGCATTCGCGAGTCGATGGTGGTATAAATGCGTAGGCCGTCTGTGTAACTGTTATAGTAGGTACCGTCTGGCTTGGGGTTTTCCTGAATCCATTTGCGAAGCGCTGCCCGAACATATTCACGGAAATAAGGCGCCATACCCTCGTCATGGCCTTGACGTGTAAAGTTGAGCTCCACGGGTAAGAGTTTATATTCGTCAAATGTTTCACGACTAATTTTCTTGTTTCTAACCATTTGACCTAGAACGGTATTTCGTCTTTCTATTGCTCTAATTGGTGCACGTATAGGATTGTACCAAGTGGGGTTCTTAACCATACCCACAAGCATGGCACTCTGGTTTAAATCCAATGAATCTGGTGTAGTATTGAAATAAATTGCCGCTGCGGAGTGGATTCCCACAGCCTGATAAATAAAATCAAACTGATTGAGATACATGGTGATAATTTCCTCCTTGGTGTATTGACGTTCCAATCTAGCGGCAATTACTTGCTCCTTTAGCTTTTGCTTAATCCTATCCAGGAGTGATCGAGCAGGTTCGTGAAAGAGGTTTTTCGCCAATTGCTGGGTAATGGTCGATGCTCCCCCCGCAGAACCCAGTTTACCAATAGCACGAGCGATGGCGCGGAAATCGATTCCCGGATGACTCATGTAGCGCTCATCTTCGGTGGCGATTAGTGCCTGAATAACGTAGGGAGAAATCTCATCAAATTCAACGTGGGTTCTGTTTTCCTTGTAAAATTTACCCATTACCTTCCCATCGGCGGAAATAATTTGAGAGGCTAAATTACTCCTCGGATTCTCTATCTCTTCAAAGCCGGGAAGAGGACCTAGCCATCCAAGTGAGGTAATGTAAAAAATCCCCGGAGGGATGGATAGCACCACAAAAAATCCTACCCAAAGAATAATGAGTAGTTTTTTGAATGAGGGTTTCTGTTTTTGCTTAGCCATGAATAATTCTATTTTGATTCCACCGGTAATAGTTGAAAGTAAACGGCTTCAATTCCCTGAACACTCTCCGGCCGCATGCCCTGAATAATCCGAAAAGTATAGTATCCTCGTTCACCAAATTTGAATGGCGCTCTACCGAAAGGCGCTATGATTTCTCGTGTATGCCCTAAGCCTGTTCCTTGTCTTACTCCCTTAGCATCGCTCAAGACAAACATTATGGTATCGCGATACTCCATTCCCCTCTCAGATTCAACCTCTCGGAAAAGATACAAATTTCGAAACGGATAATTTTGATTATGCCTTATACCGGTAAACCCTCTGTAGGCCATAGACGTGTCCTCAATTAACACTTCAATTTCTATGAGACTATCTTGACTCCAGCCTTCCAAAGGCAAATCGATATAGACATTGACTAAACTGTTGTCACGAGAGCAAGAGCTAAGCGCAACAAAAAAGCCCATCACCACAACAAGCACCCGTAAAAAAACACGCATGAGCATTCTATTTTTTCTTTCGATTATCATTATTGCGGTTGGTTCGACGTTTAGGTTTATTCCTGCGATTGCGATTTGAGCGTGATTTAGACGCATTATCAAATCTCGACAAATCATCTTGTCCAACTACGTCAGAAATAGCCAAATTAACATCTACATCTTGCGTTTGAATTGCAAAGCGACTTAAATCATCAGGGATTTTCCCATCGGCATTAATGGCCTGAATGTATGCAACGTCCTTATATGACAAAGCATACCAATTTACCGAATCCTTCCCGACGGTGTACCACATCATGCCCTTAAAAATATCCATCTTCTGAAAGAATGCATCACCGGCTTTGGTTTGCAAGCGCTTCGTGGTATCCGGGAATTTCTTCACCTCCTCGATATACGAATCGAGTTCGTAATTGAGGCAGCATTTGAGTTTCCCACACTGCCCCGCTAATTTCTGCGGATTGAGCGAAAGCTGCTGATAACGAGCTGCGGCGGTACTTACGCTGCGAAAGTCGGTAAGCCACGTACTGCAACAAAGCTCACGACCGCAACTGCCAATTCCTCCCAAGCGGGCTGCTTCTTGACGAAGACCAATTTGCTTCATCTCAATGCGCAGACGAAAGGCCGAAGCCAATTCCTTTATCAATACCCGAAAATCAACGCGATCTTCAGCCGTGTAGTAAAAAATACCTTTGCTACCATCAGCTTGAACCTCCACGTCAGATACCTTCATATCCAAACCGAGATTCTTGGCAATTTTACGTGTTTCAACAATAAGGTCGTCTTCACGCTCACGCTGTTTATGCCATGAATCTAAATCCTTTTGCATGGCCTTGCGAAGAATAATTCGGGGGGGATTTTTTTCTAAGTCGTATTTCTTTTTCCGCATCTGAAAACGAACCAACTCACCTCTTAAAGAAACTACGCCTACATCAAAACCAGGCTGCATGTCTAAGACAACCGCATCACCCATCTGCAAGCTCAATCTATTTTTATTCTGAAAAAATTCCTTCCTACCATTCTTAAAGCGCACCTCAACATAATCACTCTCACCCGTAGCACCCGCAAGCTCCATGTTACTCAGCCAATCAAATACCGGCATTTTTTCGCAGCCTCCAACACCACATGCGCCATTGTTTTTGCAACCTTTTGGCAAACCATTGGAGCTACTGCAACTTGTACATCCCATATATAATCAATCAATTAACACTTTAAGCTACTGCATTTGTATAACGGGTAAAAGTATGAAAAAATGATGGAATGTACAGCGCGGTTTCCCAGATATACCTACAATGTTTTTTAAATGAACAAAGAATAAGAGCATTGAGCGTGGTAAAAACTATAATCAACCAACAATAAAAAAACTACCATACAGTTGATTATACAATTATA